>NZ_JBHFKZ010000004.1:0-162015 GCF_042879375.1 Photorhabdus sp. RM323S | reverse complement strand
TTTAGATAATCCCAGGGCAGCACCAGACTCAGGTAGGAGCTGTCATCGTCACCATCAATTTCTCGGGAATCCAGATAATGCATCAGATAGCGGGGGGCTTCATAGATATTTTTTGCGTCACTAATATCCCAAGTAGAAGGCTGATTCTTTTTCTGATTAAGAATACCTTCTTCCACTTTGGCAATATTTTCGGGTGAATACTTTTTTAGCCCTTTCAGTGCATGACGGTGAAAACGCAGGTGAGTGCTGAACTCTTCGCGAAAGCGGCGATAACAGGCCAGAATGCGCTGCTTTTTCTCCGGGGTGTAACCCTGTTTAAAAAACAGGGTTATCGAGATACCCAGAAGGGAAACAGTCAGCCCATCGCCATTGAGGAAAGTAAACGCAGCCAGTTGTGATCTTAACTGGGCAAAATAATCCAAAGTTTTCATCTTCTCTCCTTTCATGATGAGGCGGTGGATAATCCGTTATTCCCACATATTTGCCGCTTCCCGTATCAGATGCCATACGGTTGTGCCCGATGCTGCGCCCTGAGTATCGAAGGCTGTAGCCCCCTGAGCAAAAAAGTACTGCTCGCCCGGCAAGCTATCGGTTCGCCAGATCCCGCTGACCAGGGCGGGCTCACCGCCTCTAATCGGCGTTATATGCAGAGGGCCACGGTCATAGCGGGCATACCAGGCCAGCGTGGAAGTTGAATTAAAATGTCCTTCACCATAAAAATGCAGAGAATGGCCTTCACGAGGAATAACCCGTATCGGGCGTATCAGCTGGTTAATGGCAAAATAACTCGTCGGGACATTGCCCGGTAGTGGTGTTAAGTCCGGGTATTGACCTGCCCGGATCATCAGACCATTGGGGTAAGAGCTAATCGCCACATCCGTGTAGCGTGCCAGCGTCTTGCGTATCCAATGTTCCCCACCCAGACGGTTGACAAAGCGTTTTGACAGCAGGGTGATCCAGTTAATGCCCCGGATGGAATGTTCATACTGTAATTTAGCTGTGTGCACTGCGGAGTTCACTTGCAGGGAAGGATAGCGCTGTGCTAACTGGTACTCTAGGGGAAAGTAATCATGGTAATCTCTGGGCAGGACCAGACAATAACCGCAGTCTCCACTGTCAGGTTCAAGCTGTTCACACAGAAAATCCAGCCAGGCCATAAATTTGGTCATGCCGTCTTGTGCTTTCAGATAATCCCAGGGCAGCACCAGACTCAGGTAGGAGCTACTGTCATCACCATCAGATTCATCGGAATCCAGATAATGCATCAGATAGCGGGGGGCTTCATAGAGATTTTTTGCGTCACTAACATCCCAACTAGAGGGCTGGTTTTTTTTCTGATTAAGGATGCCTTCTTCTACTTTAGCAATATTTTCGGGTGAGTATTTTTTTAACCCCTTGAGTTCATGAGTATGAAAACGTAGATGAGCGCCAAATTCTTCGCGAAAGCGGCGATAACAGGCCAGAATGCGCTGCTTTTTCTCCTGAGTGTAACCCTGTTTAAAAAACAGGGTTATCGAGATACCCAGACGGGAAACAGTCAACCCATCGCCATTGAGGAAGGTAAATGCAGCCAGTTGTGATCTCAACTGGGCAAAATAATCCAAAGTTTTCATATTTCTCTCCTTTCATTATGAAGCAGTGGCGAATGTCACACTCGCCAATATTGCCAGGACAGCGGCTAATGCGGCGGCGCTGACCGCTGCGGCAGCAGTTAAAATTTCCACCAGTGCAATCAGCGCCGCAGCGACGGCAAGGGTGACGAGGATAACAACGGCAACACCGGCAATAATTACCACGACTTCCAACATGCCTTCACCGACCGCTTTAAATATTTGCATCCAGCTAATACTTTTGAGCTCTTCCAGGGTGATATCCGAACCCTGTTGCACAGTCTGCCATTGGGCTTTTATCTCACTCTCCGTCCAGGTCACAATTTTCCCCGTCTGTTCACTGACCCAGGAAAACGCGTAACTGGCCTGATGGCTTATCGGGTCAATAATTTCTTCACACACCCACTTGCCAGTTTCACTGAACCAGACACCAAACTGGGCAAGAAGCTCCCGGGTACTGTCGCGGACATAATTCAATCCGTTTTCGGCCAGACCCGTCACTTCCTGCCCGAGGATAACCCAGTCTTCATAGCTGGGTAAAAAAGACCAGGGGGAGGTACTGATAAGTGGGAGTTTTTTGGTCAGGGGTTGCGGAATAGTCCCCGGTACGCCTTCTTCGGGAGGTGTGGGGGGAGGTAATGCATTATCGTCAGGCGGCGAACCGGGTGGTAGCGGGGCCAGTGGGATAGGATTTTTATAGTGTTGTGAACCGGGTTGGTAATGTTTTCGCCACGCTTCATCATACTGTTTTTGCTCTTCTGTGCGGCTATCGATGACACGCATCACCCCAAAGCGGTCTTCGGCCGCAATCTGGATATAATCTGTTTCTTGCCCTTTACTGAGGGAATCCCCCGGAAATTTCACCTCAATCAACATTTTTAGATTATCAGGGTGCACAGAACCGTCAAAGTAGGTGGCATTTCTGCCCGGCCAGCGGAGATCCTCATCTTTAACCAGAATAATATCGGGGCGGCGAATACGTTTCACCCCAAATTTCTCCGCGTCTTCGGCAGGAGGCCGGGCAAACGGATTACTGGATTGCGGTAAGTTATCACCATAACGCTGCTTAGAGTCTTGGCTGGTCGCCAGCATGGGCAGAGGAACATCCTTCTTCCCTCGGATAGCAAACACCACTTCTGCTTTATAAGGCCACAGAAAATCGTGCTTATACTCTTCAACTTTGATTAATCCGCTCATGACAATCTGTTTAAGAAAGCGAATCGCCCCCAGTTTAGTGATAATCATTGCCGGCAGTCGCTGGGCATATTCAGCTTTTTTCGCCAGGTAGCAGGGATCTTCATCGGCGGGAAAAAACCCTATTTCCATGGTGCAGGTGATTGAGGTGACGGCTGGACACATCTTGCCGCTGTTGGGTATAGCCATACTTATTTCTCCTCATCGTGTTTAATTATCGCCGTGCGGTTATGCGCAACGTCTGTTTTCTGGTCATTGCCTATCTGCGTGGTTTTATCCCGGAGGATCTGAGTTTTCATATCCCGTTGAGCATGAATAAATACTTCCTCGCTGCCTTTGGCATCCTCAAAGCGCAGCTCATTAAATCCCTGTCCTCTGTGCGATACCTGAAAAGTTGTTTGAGATAGTGCGCCAATGTGGCAGGTGAAAACTAATCCATCCATATTTGAAACCTTATATCATTGAACCTTAATCGTGAAACCCAGATAACACCGGAGGCCATTAAACGCATCATTCGCTTCTGCCCTTTTAAATAGCGCCGTGCAGCGTTTTTTCATATTACCGAGCCGCTGTTTCAACTTGATGGCCCTGAATACAAAAATAGTTCCGGCCTGTTCCGCAGTAAAAAATGAAAGCGGGAAATATCCGTCACTGAATATGTGGCGTTTGAAAGCACACTAAAACAGTTTCCAGCTGAGTCGCGTGGAAATAAATAACAGGGAATTTCGGCCTCTGAGTTTTATGACCATAAGATTACAATATTTATCCTATGAACATAACAAAAATGTGACATCCGTCACAAAAACAGCCTGTTAATTACTCCCTGCGGTATGGAATGAATAAACATCGCCGGATGTTTTCGCCTAATTCGGGGGAAATTTGAAACGCCGAAAGCGTCAGGATATTAATCCGGTGTGTTAGAGCTGATGATATATAGTTTTGAGTGTTTCTATTTGAATTCGTTGACCATTTTAACGTAAGCCACGTAGAGATTAATAATATTTTATTCAGTTCTCCACAATAGACGATTTCCATAATTTCAGCCCTTAAACTGCCTGGCTCAATAACAGAAAAAGCCGTATTCATTATTTCCTCACTGGGTTATCAATATCAGTTCTTTGTTAATTACCCAGTGAAGAAAAATAGATAACCAATTACAAAGGACAATTATTCATGCTATTTTGGAAAAAACATTTAGCAATATTATCTCTCACACTATCACCCGCTGCCGCTAATACTGTTAGTTCCACCAATTCCGGCGATCTTTGAACGATAACCCCGTTTCAAAGCAGCGCAGCACGACAAGGAAACGGTGAATGTCAATCATCATTGAAGAAGTCACTCAGTAACATAACCGTAAAACTTTTGACTGCGGCGTAACGGAATTAAATCAGTTTCTACAACAACAAGCCCATTAGTATTCGTTAATATGAGCCATAACAAGCTCCCGCCATATCCGTAGAATGGGTGGCGGGGAGTAAATCATTGACAGTGAGTTACAAATTAATTGCACTGGAAACAGCCTTTGTCAGACATGAAAGCTGCTCTGGTTGAATAATATAAGGTGGCATTAGATAAATCAGTTTACCAAATGGCCTTATCCAGACACCTTTAGACACAAAATAGTGTTGTAACACCGCCATATTCACCGGTTGTTTCATCTCCACCACCCCGATAGCACCTAATACCCGAACATCAGCCACTTTTGCATGTAATTTTAATGGCATCAACTCAGTGCTTAGTTGGGCTTCAATCGATTTAATACGCTGTTGCCAAGGGCTTTCTAACAACAATTTCAAACTGGCCTCTGCTACGGCACAAGCTAACGGATTTCCCATAAACGTTGGACCGTGCATAAAACAGCCAGCTTCACCATTACTGATCGTTTCGGCGACTTTACGGGTTGTCAGCGTTGCTGATAGCGTCATATAGCCTCCAGTCAGCGCTTTACCCACACATAAAATATCCGGTTCAATTTCAGCGTGTTCACAGGCAAACAATTTTCCTGTACGACCGAAACCGGTGGCAATTTCATCGGCAATTAACAGAATCTGATGTTGATCGCAGAGCATTCTGACCTGACGCAGATATTCAGGATGATAAATCCGCATTCCTCCGGCACCTTGTACAATAGGTTCCAGGATAACCGCGGCAATATCACTGGAATGCTGCTCCAGCAAAGTACGCAATGGAATGATATCCCGTTCATCCCACAGAGAATTAAATCCACATTCAGGTGATTCGGCAAACAGATGTGCTGGCAGATAACCTTTGTAGAGATTATGCATCGAATTGTCGGGATCACAGACAGACATAGCACCGAACGTATCACCATGATAACCGTGACGTAATGTCAGAATACGCTGACGTTTCTCACCTTTTGCCTGCCAGTATTGCAACGCCATTTTCAGGGCCACTTCCACCGCAACAGAACCTGAATCAGCCAGAAAGACGCACTCAAGCGATGGTGGCGTAATGTCCACTAATTGTCGGCAAAGTGCGATTGCGGATGGATGGGTAATTCCACCAAACATGACATGAGACATCTTGTCAATCTGGATCTTGGCTGCTTGATTTAGTACCGGATGGTTATATCCATGAATGGCAGACCACCATGAGGACATGCCATCTATTAGCTTACGGCCATCAGAGAGTTCCAGTTCCACACCAGAGGCACTGATAACAGGATAAACCGGAAGGGGCTTGGTCATAGAGGTATAAGGATGCCAGATATGGCGCAGATCAAATTCAATATCAGAAGAAGTCATATGGCTTAATGTAAACTAATTTATTTAAAATTGGTTGACAGTATAACGACATTATTTAAACTGACGAGACTTTTTTCACACTGGAGATGTCATTGTGACTGAACGTAAGCAATGGACAATTAAGCAGGCACAAGAACTGTTTGATAAACCTTTTTTCGAATTATTGTTTGAAGCACAACAGATTCACCGTATGTATTTTGACCCACAGCAGGTACAGGTCAGTACATTACTTTCCATCAAAACCGGCGCTTGTCCGGAGGATTGCAAATATTGCCCGCAAAGCTCCCGCTATAAAACAGGCCTTGAAAAAGAGCGGTTGATGGAAGTGGAGAAAGTGATTGATTCTGCCCGTAAGGCTAAAAACGCAGGTTCAACACGTTTTTGTATGGGTGCCGCGTGGAAAAACCCTCATGAACGGGATATGCCTTATCTGGAAAAGATGGTTAAGGAAGTCAAAGCATTAGGGATGGAAACCTGCATGACGCTTGGCATGCTTGAGGGTTCACAAGCGCAACGGTTGGCGGAAGCGGGATTAGATTACTACAACCACAACCTTGATACCTCACCGGAATTTTATGGCAACATCATTACAACCCGGACCTATCAGGACCGGTTGGATACGCTCGATAAGGTGCGGGATGCGGGAATAAAAGTTTGCTCTGGCGGTATTGTCGGCTTGGGTGAAGAGATCCGTGATCGGGCTGCGTTGCTGGTACAACTGGCAAACCTGCCAAAACCACCGGAAAGTGTCCCCATTAACATGCTGGTAAAAGTCAAAGGCACGCCGTTGGCTGATAACGAAGATGTGGATGCTTTTGATTTTATCCGCACCATTGCGGTTGCCAGGATCATGATGCCAGCTTCTCATGTCCGGTTATCCGCCGGTCGTGAACAGATGAATGAGCAGACGCAGGCAATGTGTTTTATGGCGGGCGCTAATTCTATTTTCTATGGCTGTAAGTTGCTGACCACACCTAATCCTGGTGAAGATAAAGATTTACAACTGTTCCGGAAATTGGGCATTAACCCTCAGCAGACTCAAACGGCATTTGGTGATAATCAGCAGCAACAGCATCTGGCAGAAGCTATCATCAATGCGGATAACGAACAATTTTATAATGCGGCATTGTAATGGATTGGTCAGTGTATCTTTCCCGGCAATTGTCCGAGCGTCGGGACTCTTCTCTATGGCGTCAGCGGCAGGTTAATCAGAAATCAGATGGGCGTTTCCTGTATACCACTAAAGGCAAATATCTTAATTTTTCCAGTAATGATTACTTGGGGTTAAGCGCAAATCCCGCCGTCATTTTCGCATGGCAGCAGGGGGCTGAACAATATGGTGTGGGCAGTGGGGGTTCAGGCCATATGACGGGTTATACAAAAGCTCATCAGCGACTGGAACAACAATTGGCTGACTGGCTGGGTTATCCAAAAGCATTGCTCTTTATTTCAGGATATTCTGCTAATCAGGGGGTAATTGCAGCGTTAATGACGAAAACGGATCGGATTATTGCCGATCGCTTGAGTCATGCTTCATTAATGGAAGCTGCCATGCATTCATCCGCTCAATTATGTCGTTTTCGCCATAATCAACCTGCATCACTTGCGGATTTACTGGCAAAACCCTGTGTTGGGAAAACACTGGTGGTGACCGAAGGGGTGTTCAGTATGGATGGTGATTGCGCGCCGCTGGCTGATATTTATCAGCAAACCCGCGTTTCGGGTAGCTGGTTAATGGTGGATGATGCACATGGTATTGGTGTTTGTGGTGAACAGGGACGGGGAAGCTGTTGGCAACAGAAAGTAAAACCGGAAATTTTAATTGTCACTTTTGGCAAAGCGTTTGGGTTGAGTGGTGCGGCGGTACTTTGCGATGAGCAGACGGCGGAATATTTGATTCAGTATGCCCGTCATCTTATTTACAGCACTTCTATGCCTCCGGCGCAGGCGCAGGCGATTTCTGAAGCGATCCGGCAGATCCAATTGGGTGATGAGTTGCGCCAACGGTTACAGCAAAATATTGATGACTTCCGCCGGCAGGTACAGAAATTGCCATTCAACCTGACAGATTCAACTACGGCGATTCAGCCATTGATTGTGAGTGATAATGCGTTGAGTGTGTCTTTATCTCAATATTTGCAACAAAAAGGAATTTGGGTTAAAGCGATTCGTCCTCCGACAGTACCGCCAGGCAGTGCCAGGTTACGTATTACTCTGACTGCCAGCCATACGCAGCAAGATATTGATATATTGACGGAGGCGCTATATGAGTTCTGTCGCTGAATGTGTTGATAAACGGGCTATTGCCGGCGCATTTGGGCGTGCCGCCGCCAATTATGATGTGGTAGCAAAATTACAGCAACAAACCGGCGAATTCCTCATGCAACAAATCAGTGGGCATCCTGGCAGAGTAGTCTTGGATGCCGGTTGCGGTACCGGTTTTTTTAGTCATCGCTGGCGGCAACTGGGGAGGCAGGTTATCGCGTTGGATTTGGCATCGGGAATGTTGGCTCATGCCCGTGGAAGGCAGACAGCAGATTATTACCTGCAAGGGGATATTGAACATTTAGGGCTTGCTGACAGCAGTGTTGATATCTGTTTCAGTAATTTGGTTGTTCAATGGTGCGATAATTTATCTGGTGTTTTAACCGAGCTTTATCGGGTAACCCGCCCCGGTGGATTGATTCTATTTTCCACATTGGCTAAAGGTTCATTACATGAATTGCAGCAAGCCTGGAGTGAGGTTGATAATTATCAGCATATTAATCACTTTCTGCCACAGCAGATGATTAAAGATGCCTGTCAGGATTTCCGGCACCGTCTTATCAGCCAGGTTTATCGCCAACAATATCCGCATATATTGCCACTATTAGGTTCCCTGAAAGGGATTGGAGCGACTCATCTTCATTGTGGGCGTCAGCAGGGACTGATGACTCGTGGACGGCTGACTGCTTTGGAGCAGGCTTACCCTCGGGAAGATAAACATTTACCTCTGAGTTATCAGGTTGTTTTTGGAGTGATTTATCGTGACTAAGTGCTGGTTTTTAACGGGTACAGATACCGAAGTAGGTAAGACCGTTGTAAGTTGTGCTTTGCTACAGGCTGCGACTAAAGCAGGATATAAAACAGCAGGTTATAAACCCGTTGCTTCCGGCAGTGAAATAACACCGGAAGGCGTCCGTAATGCGGATGCATTGGCATTATTGGCAAACAGTTCTTTACCTTTACAATATGAGGAAGTGAATCCGCTGGTATTTGTTGAAGCGACATCACCGCATATTGTTAGCGCTGATTTAAATCAACCGATTGATTTTTCCGTGATGTCTGCGGGATTACATCATCTGGAAAAGAAAGCCGACTGGGTTTTAGTCGAAGGGGCTGGCGGTTGGTATACGCCTTTATCGGAATCGGCGACTTTTGCTGACTGGGTGATTAAAGAACAATTACCGGTTATTCTAACCGTGGGTGTGAAACTGGGCTGTATTAATCACGCGATGCTCACCGCAGAAGCTATCAGAGGTTCAGGATTAGACTTCGCAGGTTGGATAGCGAATGAAGTTGAACCCGCAAGCAAGCGTCAGAAAGAGTATCTGGCGACATTAGAACGCATGTTACCTGCGCCTTTATTGGGTATTATTCCTCATTTAACGCAAGAATATCTTAATTATTCAGGTGAATATATAGATCTTAACTTACTGGTTAATTGAATTATTCGGAGAGCATAAAAAAGGGTTCTGTCGCATTAGCGTAGAGAAGTTAGCCAAAGTGGGGCTGCAGGTTATTTAGGCAGCCAATAAATAAAATTGTTCTGCCGGTGACAATCCGTCGCCAGCAGGATGATGAAGTTGTCCTTTACGTATCATCTGTATAAGCTCAATGCCTGCTAGCAGGGTCTGGGCCCGTTGAAAGGATTTGAATCCCAGCATCGGTCGAATCCGTCGTTTGATGTTCCGATGGTCTTGCTCAATCAAATAGGCGAGGTACCAGCGTACACATTGCGCGATAACATCAATGGGGTAATGCAGGCGTTTGAAGGCTTTTCGGGTCAGTGACATAGTCAGACAACATTATAAAAAAAACAGCATGTTATCCGACCACACCTTAATGCGACAGAACCGTATTATCTGGCCGGTGGTGAAAAGTTTGCCGTTGTTTCTTCATATGGTATAATTGAAATACCAAATGGGAGGGCTAGTTATGACGATGAAAGTATTTTCTCCAGACGTTACCAAAATGAACCAGCACTGCCTATGGCAGGTCGCGGGTCTGGATAATGACGGTATTGCGTTGATGGACAAAATCAATCACGGTCTCGATGGTAAAGTCGCTAAGCACATTTCTGAATGGGCTAAAATCACGCCGACCGAACTGCGAAAAATGTCCGGTATCCCGAATACAACGTTTAACCGCGGCATTAAAGACCGTTTCACAGCGGATCAGAGCGAACGTCTGGTGCGCATTATCCGAGTCATTGAACGTGCTGTAGAGCTGTTTGAAGGTGACAAAGAAGCTGCACACAAATGGATGAACGAAGCGAACCGAGGATTGAGCTGGAAAACCCCGGCAGAAGTTGTTTCTTCTGAAACCGGTGCGCTCGAAGTCATGCGCCTGATTACGCGCATTGAGCATGGGGTATATTCGTGATCCTTTACCGGATGACCAAGACTCGTTACCTGATGACAGCATGGTCAGGTCTGGGTGCAAAAGAGGCGGGAGGCCGCTGGAACAGCGTAGGCACTGCAATGGTCTATCTGTCCGAAACGGCCTCCCTGACTATGCTTGAAACGCTGGTTCACATCCATGCGCCGCAGCTGATGGACGACTTTACACTGTTGAGCATTGATGTACCGGATGAACAGATCCAGACCTTTAACCTGAAACTGCTCCCTCCTGATTGGGCTAGTGAGGATGCGCCTGCTGAACTCGCGCTTTACGGCGATAACTGGGCAGAAAGCGGTTCGTCCATCGCGCTGCGTATTCCAAGCGCGTTGTCTCCGGTGGAATTTAACTACCTGCTGAATCCGGCTCACCCGGATCTATTTGACCTGATGAAAACCGTTAAGAAAATCCCGTACCGGTTTGATACCCGTCTGAAATAAAATCAGGCGTTAACTATCACTGTTAATGCGAGATATTTTTGTGCTCAAGATAGCAAAAATCTATAAAGTTATTATCTCTGCTGTTGCATTATTTTACTTTGTTTACTGGGGACTTGATCCGGTTCTGTCGCATTAAGGTGTGGTCGGATAACATGCTGTTTTTTTTATAATGTTGTCTGACTATGTCACTGACCCGAAAAGCCTTCAAACGCCTGCATTACCCCATTGATGTTATCGCGCAATGTGTACGCTGGTACCTCGCCTATTTGATTGAGCAAGACCATCGGAACATCAAACGACGGATTCGACCGATGCTGGGATTCAAATCCTTTCGACGGGCCCAGACCCTGCTAGCAGGCATTGAGCTTATACAGATGATACGTAAAGGACAACTTCATCATCCTGCTGGCGACGGATTGTCACCGGCAGAACAATTTTATCTGTTGGCTGCCTAAATAACCTGCAGCCCCACTTTGGCTAACTTCTCTACGCTAATGCGACAGAACCGGCATAAGTGCTTATCCTACAATATTATGATATATATGTATTTTATCGCTTTGCCTTATATGGTGTATGACCTTTCGCAAAGACCTTGGATTTTGACCCCAGCTTAAGCTGGGGTTTTTCATTTATACGACGAGAGCATAGAAAAGTGTAGGGCATTATTCTCAATATTATACTTCGGCAAGTTTTTTATTAACTGTAGCCTCTGCGGGTTGGTTTATATAACGTCTGAATATCTTTCTTACCAGGTATATAGGGCCTACACCCAGAATAGAATAAACGACTTTAATTATAAATTGGGCAATAATCATTTCCTTTATGATATCGATACCGAGAACACCATAAAAAGCAATTGAACAGAATATTATACTGTCGAATGCTGAGGCGATGACAGTACTGGTTATCACTCTGAGGAAAAGATACTTTGAATTTGTGAGAGATTTTATTTTGCAAAGAAGATACGAATTTATGTTCTCAGAGATAAAATAAGCAAGAGATGATGCCAGTAATACCGAGACGATACTATTAATTATGCCGCTATAAGTTGCACCAAACTCCCATCCGGGAACACCCGGCATCAGTGCAGTTGCCCAAAGCCCCAGAACAAACAGTAAGTTCGCTGCAAAGGAGATAATAATCGTTCTTCTTGCCAGGCGTAACCCATAGAATTCGTTTAGAATATCGACCAGAAGGAAAGTGATTGGGTAAATAAAAACGCCGGGCGGAGTGACGATATTAATAATAGGGATATGTATGGGCTTCACGCCACATATTGTGGAGAAAATATAAATAACACTGAGTGCGACACTGATGAGCAAATACGCTTGCCATGAACGCTCATGACGATCCCCGAGTTCATAAGCTGTGACAATGTTGCTGTGGCTGTATAATTTTCGATATAGCGTACTGAGTTCATGCCTGCTCAAATCTTCTGAAATATCACTATCGACCAGCTCTTTCAGCCCCATAGTAATGGTTTTGCCCGTCGCAAGTACCATGATATTTGCTGATAATTTACCGTACCTTGTAAATCCCAATAACTTAAATTTCTGGTTTGCGGTCATTTATAGCCTTTCTCCTACGATATACCCTAAAAATTGAGCGTATTTAGGGTATCTTCTGTCTATGTTGTCATCATCTTTCTCTTGTCGGATAAAGAACCCGATGTCTTTAGAGTAGTACAGTAATGGGGTGTTAGTGACTAATGCGGGAGGGCGTTTTATGATGATCACCTCACCGGGTATAAAGGTATCCCCTATTTCCGATTCGACTTTAATCGCCAGCATATTTGATTCATCGCCAAAGAAATAGGTCAGCGGGTACTCGGTAACAAGCTGGCCTATTTTTTTCCCGGAAACAGATAAAAATTCAGATTGTGGAATGATGGGGATGGCTGACGGGTTTTTATTACCTTCAGTTGAAAGCGTTTCATTGAGACGTTCTAGTTGCTCAAGGTCATAATTTTCTATTTCTTCACAGGAAACACCAAAAAAATCGGAGATCCGGAGGACGGTAGATTGTTGAACGTTATTAACTTGCCCCTCCAGAATTTTATAAATGGTCGTACGGGTTAATCCTGTTCGATTGGAAAAGGAACTTTTGGTTTCGCCACGGGTACGTATCAAATACTCTATATTCTTAATGATATTTGTTTTTCGCTGTGCATTAGACGTTTTCATAAAAATCCTTTATGTAAAAATGACTGCATAACTATATATTACTCAATGATATTGTCCAGTATGAGAAAGCCACTCATTGTAATAGTTTATTGATTTTACTTTAATATGTTATCTTTATGGCTATTTATATTAGCACATCTTGTGTCTGAAAATGCGCATGGAGTTACATTTATATTTTAAAAATAAAAGTTAAATCATAGTATTAAGTTGGATGCATTATAAAGTTTACATAAAAATGAACTTTATGTTTCTTTTTATGTTGACTTTATGGGCTATATTACAATAATGTTAAGTTGTGTTGATGTGTTTTTTGGTCGTTAGATAGCGTCAACCAAAATATTATTCCTATTATAGATCCCTCGGGGAAGAGCTACTTCAACCTTCGAGTTTAAAGACTGGTTATTTCTTTTAGCACTAGGGAACCACTGTAAAATAAGGAAGTGAAATAAACATTAGGACGTAAATTAGTAAATTGATTAAATGGTAACACAGTTAAATCACCGGGAAATGGTAATATAAAAATGCTTGGGAACAGCAATAGATTGAAATTGTGGATGATAGATACAAAGTAGGTCTTTCGATCGAAAATAGCCAGCAGAATATTGGACATTTTGTCAGGGCAGTGTAGATCTGATATTTTTGTATCTATCGTTTTTTTTAAAGCTCTCTATGGAGTTCATCTTGTAAAATAGGGGAATACTGATGTGAATTAATCTACTTATTAAGGATATACCGTATATCCTGGTTAAAAGATGAGTTTTACTCATGTCAATAAGGTGGTTTTATTTTTCTGGCGAATGCTTATTAGTATAGCCAAAAATGTTATTGATGATATTGAATCTACTGTTGCTGAAAACAGAAAAAACAGTGATATACCCTATGGATTTCAAGATGCATCGCGACGGCAAGGGAGTGAATCCCCGGGAGCATAGCAAACTATGTGACCGGGGTGAGCGAGTGCAGCCAATAAAGAGGCAACTTGAAAGATGACGGGTATAAACCTTATTATCGAAATGAAAATATTCATTTTATTTCTCCTCAGGTGAAAAACTATCACCCTCTCTTCTGGTGTAAACAGGTTTGATACTGGAAAACTGTTTACCGGTTATTTCCTATTGAATGAAAATTCTGCTGCGAAGTCGGTATGGTTTGTTGCTGGTTAAAAAAACAGTAAAAATTTTTACTGGTAGAGGATACCTCTTTTGTGGAATGATGTTGCAACCTCGTACAGCTAATAGGGTTTGTAGAGTTATCCACTATTCCTGTGGATAACCTTGTGTATTAGGCTAAGAAAAGTTGCGTAACGCAAGAAAATACGCGGCTTTCATTAAGGTTGATGTTATTCTCGTCTTTGTTTTAATTTTCTTTTATATCAATAAGATAACTAAAATCAAGCCTTGTTTGACCGGTGATGACGCCTTGTGTTGTCACCTTTCAGTCGATCATATAAAAAATGAAAAAATCAAGGTGATTTTGGGGATAACGTGGTATTTATTTTGATGTCAACTAATTTTTAATTAATAGGGAAATGGCCCAAATTGAGGCGGTTTTTACAAAACCGACTTGAAGCTGGTTTTTTATCCAGTATTATAGGCGAATTAATGCTAGGAAAGTGAGATATCTATGAGTAAGGTGTTCAAATTACGTTCTGACTTCCAACCTGGTGGTGATCAACCAGAGGCTATTCACCGATTGCAGGAAGGGCTGGAGGACGGGCTTGCCCACCAGACTCTGTTGGGCGTAACGGGGTCAGGTAAAACATTCACTATTGCTAATGTGATAGCGAATTTAAACCGGCCAACAATGGTACTTGCGCCAAACAAAACACTAGCAGCTCAACTTTACAGTGAAATGAAGGCGTTTTTTCCAGAGAATGCGGTGGAGTACTTTGTTTCTTACTACGATTATTACCAACCTGAAGCCTATGTTCCCAGTTCTGATACTTTTATCGAAAAAGATGCTTCCGTAAACGAGCACATTGAACAAATGCGTTTGTCTGCTACGAAGGCTTTGCTGGAGCGGCGGGATGTCATCGTGGTGGCATCTGTATCGGCTATTTATGGTTTGGGTGATCCGGACAGTTACCTGAAAATGATGCTCCACCTGACCAATGGGATGATTATCGATCAACGTTCCATTCTGCGGCGTTTAGCTGAATTGCAATACACCCGTAATGATCAGGCATTTCAGCGGGGGACATTCAGAGTACGCGGTGAAGTGATTGATATCTTCCCGGCTGAATCTGATGAGTATGCCTTGCGTGTTGAATTATTTGATGATGAGGTGGAACGGTTATCCCTGTTTGATCCGCTAACGGGACAGATTGAATATCATGTTCCACGCTATACTGTTTATCCGAAAACTCACTATGTGACTCCTCGTGAGCGTATTATTCAGGCAATGGAAGAGATTAAAGTTGAGCTTGAGGAGCGGCGCAAGGTACTGCTGGCAAACGGTAAATTGCTGGAAGAACAGCGTATTACTCAGCGTACTCAGTTTGATTTGGAAATGATGAATGAATTGGGTTATTGCTCCGGCATTGAAAACTACTCCCGTTACCTCTCCGGACGTGCAGAAGGAGAGCCGCCTCCGACACTGTTTGATTATCTCTCTGCTGATGGTCTGTTAGTGGTGGATGAATCACACGTGACAATCCCGCAAATCGGTGGGATGTACCGAGGGGATCGTTCCCGTAAAGAGACACTGGTGGAATATGGTTTCCGTATGCCTTCCGCATTGGATAACCGTCCGCTGAGATTTGAAGAATTTGAAGCGCTGGCTCCACAGACAATTTATGTTTCGGCTACACCGGGTAAATATGAATTGGAAAAATCCGGTGGGGATGTCGTGGAACAGGTGGTACGTCCTACCGGTTTGCTTGATCCTGAAATAGAAGTTCGCCCAGTCACCACTCAGGTTGATGACTTACTGTCTGAAATCCGCATTCGGGCGGTGAAAAATGAGCGGGTGCTGGTCACTACGCTGACCAAGCGAATGGCGGAGGATTTAACGGAATATTTGGAAGAACACGGTGAGCGGGTTCGCTATTTGCACTCAGATATTGATACTGTCGAACGTGTGGAAATTATTCGGGATCTTCGTTTAGGTGAATTTGATGTTTTAGTGGGGATTAACTTGCTGAGGGAAGGGCTGGACATGCCAGAAGTTTCTCTGGTGGCAATTCTTGATGCTGATAAAGAAGGTTTCCTGCGTTCTGAGCGTTCATTAATTCAAACTATTGGGCGTGCAGCCCGCAACTTGCAGGGTAAAGCGATTCTTTATGGCGATAAGATCACCGATTCAATGGCGAAAGCGATTGGGGAGACGGAACGCCGTCGTGCTAAACAACAAGTATTTAATCAAGAGCACGGCATTGTTCCAACAGGTTTGAATAAGAAGATCAGTGATATTCTGCAAATTGGCCAGCCTGCGGGTAGCAAAGGGAAGGGCAGACGTAAGCTGGTGGTTGCGCCGGAAGAATTCAGCAAGCTGTCCACCAAAGAGCTGGAAAACAAAATCCGCGAGCTGGAAGCGAAAATGTACCAGTATGCGCAGGATCTTGAATTCGAGCAGGCGGCGAATGTTCGGGATCAGGTTCAGGCATTGCGTGAGCAATTTATTGCCAATTCTTAATTAACCAAGGTTTTGCAGGGTATTTTCTAACGCCTGATGCAGTAATTCACGGTCGTGGCGATAGGGAATATCCTGTGCTTCCAGTATTTGTTGAGTAATAATCCGGTCGTTAAGTTCGCTGATATCTGTGCAGGGGCCAACAATGACCGCGTTAATCATCCGGCAGCCAATTTTGTTTTCCATTATTTCTAGTTTATCTTTCAGTGTTAACCCAGCGGCGGCGGTACTTAATTCTTTCCCAAGATTACCGATATAAATCATACTGGCGTTGCTGCGGCGTAGTGCCTGGGTTAAATCTTCAAGTAAAAGCAATGGCATCAGACTGGTAAAGAAGCTTCCGGGGCCGATGATAATCAGATCCGCCTGAGTGATGGCCTCCAGCGCTTCTTTTGTCGCTGTAGCGGGAGGGTAAAGCATCAACTCCTGTGGAATACAATGCAACTGATCAATATTGACTTCGCCATAGATGGTATTGCCTTGATCATCCACCGCCATCAGGTCAACGGGTTGCTCAGACATGGGAATAAGATGAGAATTCACTTTCAGCAGGCTGCGGACTAAATTAATCGCTTCAAGTGGTCTGACACTCAAATGATCCAACGCCTTAAGCATCAGATTACCCAGATTATGACCTGCCAGTTCTCCGTTACCACCGAAACGGTATTCAAACATTGCTGATGCAACGCTGGGCTCGGTAATGAGCTGATTTAAACAATTGCGGGTATCTCCCCAGGCAATCCCGCCTTCGGAGCGCCGGATCCTGCCGGTTGAGCCGCCATTATCTGTTGTGGTGACAATACCGGTCAGGCGGGAGCCTAATGATGAAAGAGAGGACATAACGCGCCCAAGGCCATGACCTCCACCGAGGGCAACTACTCGATCTAAATCGGCTAATGTGCGGTTTCGCATAGAATTCCTGTTGCTGACTGAACTTATATTTACCGAGTAATTTTAGCGTAATTTATTATAAAACACGATTAACCGAAAAAGTGCCGTGATTTGGCGCAATATTTTAATTAATCAACACTAATAGAACTGTCTGCTATTTGTTCTCGTACTGGCTAAGTCATTGTATATTAAATTATATAACGAAAGTGGATGTTCGCATTTTTCTTGCTTAAGCGCTAGAATTGACATTGAGAATGTCGTTTTGCATTAAACCATAGATATTGAAATTAACTCCTAGCCTCTGCGTCTAAGTCACCGTTTTACACAGCGATATGATGCTTTGGCCGTGGCCACTGAGTCACCAGGATGTAGGGTAGAAATGCCTACGTCTCCCATATTTGGAAAGGTGTTATTGTGGAACAACTCGTAGATGCTTTTGCCCGAAAATTTTATTATTTGAGACTGTCTATTACCGATGTCTGTAATTTCCGGTGTACGTATTGCTTGCCGGATGGTTATAAACCCCGCGGGCATCACGCCTTTTTGACATTACCTGAAATCCGTCTTGTTGGCCGGGCGTTTGCCGATCTGGGTACAGAGAAAATCCGTTTAACGGGGGGTGAACCGACCATGCGCCGTGATTTCACGGATATCATTTCTGTCATCCGTGAAAATAAGTTAATCAGAACCCTTGCGGTAACGACCAATGGTTATCGGATGGAACAGAATGTTGCCGGGTGGAAAGAGGCGGGTTTAACTGCGGTGAATGTCAGTATGGATTCGCTTGATCCCCGTCAGTTTCATGCGATTACCGGACAAGACAAATTCTTTCAGGTGATGCGTGGTATTGATGCGGCATTTGAAGCGGGCTTCCGTAAAGTGAAAGTCAACGTGGTGCTGATGAAAAACGTCAATGACATCAGCCTGCCGGCTTTTTTGCACTGGATAAAAGATCGCCCTATCCAGTTGAGATTTATTGAATTGATGGAAACCGGTGATGGCGGCGAAATGTTTCGCAAATACCACATTTCTGGCGAAACTATCCGGGAACGCTTGCTGCACGATGGCTGGTATCAGCTTCAACGCTCACGCAGTGATGGCCCGGCACAGGTTTTTAGCCATCCTGATTATCAGGGGGAAATCGGTCTGATTATGCCTTATGAGAAAGATTTCTGCCGAAGCTGTAATCGCTTGCGTGTTTCCGCAATAGGTCATCTTCACTTATGCCTGTTTGGTGAACAGGGGATACCACTGCGTGATTTGTTATCGAGTGAAGAGCAACTCGATGATTTAAAATTGCGTATTCAGGGGGGACTGCGCCATAAACGGGAAACTCATTTCCTTCATCAGGGCGACAGTGGAATCACCCCAAATCTTTCTGTCATCGGCGGTTAATTTACTGCCGGGTATTGTTGTTTTTTCAGGAGCAAAGAATGTCTCAATTGACCCACATTAATTCTACTGGTGAAGCCCATATGGTTGATATCTCTGCTAAAGCCGAAACAGAGCGTGAGGCGCGGGCAGAGGCGTTTATTGAAATGACGCCGGAAACACTGGCAATGATTATTGACGGCAGCCATCACAAGGGGGATGTGTTTGCAACAGCCCGGATTGCGGGCATTCAGGCGGCGAAGCGCACATGGGAATTAATTCCGCTTTGTCATCCATTACAGCTAACGAAAGTCGAAATTCAGTTGGCAGCGCAGACAGAATATAACCGGGTAAGGATTGAATCCTGTTGCCGTCTGACAGGAAGAACTGGCGTTGAAATGGAGGCATTGACAGCGGCATCTGTCGCGGCGCTGACGATTTATGATATGTGTAAAGCTGTACAGAAGGATATGGTCATCGGGCCGGTTCGTTTGCTGGAGAAACGGGGCGGGCGATTAGGGCATTTTAAGGTGGAATAATGATTAAAGTACTCTTTTTTGCTCAAGTACGTGAGCTGGTAGGGACTGATTCACTGGAGCTGGATAATAATTATCCAACCGTTGATGGTTTGAGAAAAGCATTAATATCACAAGGTGAGCGTTGGGCTATGGCGCTGGAAGATGGAAAACTCCTGTCAGCAGTCAACCAAACTTTTGTTCATGGCGGGCATCCATTACAGGATGGTGATGAAGTGGCTTTTTTCCCACCGGTGACTGGGGGGTGATCAATGGAAAACACGCGTATTCTTGTTGGCCCGGAAAATTTCAGTGTAGGGGATGAATACCAATGGCTTTCTCAATGTGATGAGGATGGGGCTGTCGTCACTTTCACAGGCAAAGTTCGTCATCATAATCTGGGTGACCGAGTGAGTGTACTGAGACTGGAACACTATCCCGGAATGACGGAAAAAGCGTTACAAAATATTGTTGCTAAAGCACGGGATCGCTGGTCATTGCAACGTATTAGCGTTATCCACCGGATTGGTACGCTTTACCCTGGTGATGAAATTGTGTTTGTTGGCGTGACAAGCGCTCATCGTCATATGGCTTTTGAAGCTGCTGAATTTATTATGGATTATTTGAAAACAAAGGCACCTTTCTGGAAAAAAGAGTCCTTGTCTAATGGTGAACGTTGGGTTGAATCCCGCGAGAGCGATCAAGAAGCCGCGAGACGCTGGTTATGAAGCATTTTCTATTTCTGCGAAACGCTTCGAAAACTGATCAGATAGATGAACTGCTGTATAAGTAATTATTGAATGGTTAATTGTTTTGATTATATTCTGTGATAATGTATAAAACTTGAGTGGGTTGTTGATATTAAAACAGCCCAAATTTCTAAACACTGTCATAGAAGGTAAGCGCCATGGATCGTTATCCACGCTCAAATGGTTCTATAATCCAGCAGGCTGGAACCGGCCTGCAAACTTATATGGCCCAAGTTTATGGTTGGATGACTTGTGGCCTGTTGTTAACAGCATTTGTGGCTTGGTATGCGTCACAAAGTCAGGTTGTTGTTACATTTATTTTCTCAAACTCAATTGTTTTCTATGGGCTGATTATTGCTCAATTGGGGCTGGTTTTCGTTCTTTCCGGTTTGATTAACCGTATGAACGGTTCATTAGCGACAGGGCTGTTTATGCTGTATTCAGCCCTGACCGGGCTGACGCTTTCCAGTATTTTCATCGTATATACCGGTGGTTCCATTGCCACCACTTTTGTCGTGACTGCGGGCATGTTTGGTGCGTTGAGCGTTTACGGCTATACCACCAAGCGTAGTCTGAGTGGCCTTGGCAGCTTCCTGTTTATGGGGCTTATTGGCATCATTCTGGCTTCTCTGGTTAACTATTGGTTGAAGAGTGAAACGTTGATGTGGGCGATAACCTACATTGGTGTGGTTGTTTTTGCGGGTCTGACCGCTTACGACACTCAGAAACTGAAAGAGATGGGTGAAGATCTGGATGTGAATGATAAAGAGAGTCTGCGTAAATTCTCTATTGTCGGCGCACTGACCCTGTATCTGGACTTCATTAATATGTTCTTGATGCTGCTGCGTATTTTTGGCGATCGCCGTTAATTGATATTTTCAGTGTAGTTAAAATAACTTTGGCTACACTGATGCTCATTCTTATATGACGAAACTTATACCTGTATCTATTGGTCAGAATAAAAAGACCACAACCGTATCTTTATTGATTGAGCCAATTACTCATATCAAGAAGACTATTCGTGGAAAAATGAGTTACCATTATTATTGGAATAATAGAACCAAGGAAGTCATTTTCGGCTCAGGAACATTGAAAACAAAAGAATTTATGTTTTCAGTCGCTCATATATTAAGATATAAAGAGCCTACAGAACAGATACGGAATAGAGATATACAGTTAGGTGATTCTGTTGGTGTGTTGTTTAATAAGAAATCTTCATTGCTATTATTTGGTTCAGTAGTCGGTGTAGATTTGGGTGTTAAGAATGAAAATTATTTTCATATCTTACCTCATCATAATGATTTTCCCTTTGGGAAAGGAAAATTCATTAAAATAAAGAATGAAAAAGATAAAATTTATATTTTAAGTGATGGAGTTAATGAAAGATATGAGTATTTGGCGACTAAAAATAAGATATATGCTAAATATCAGTATCAACTTGATTGGGCTGAAATAATTTTATCTAGAGTAAAAGTGGGAAAGTTTATTCGAGAATATATAGTAAATAGAGCGTTACCTATTGGTGAATTGGCGTTTGTAGATTGTCATAAGATGTTATTTGGCAATATATACAGTTGGGCCGGTCAATATAGAAAAGATGTTATTGTAGTCGGTGATAGAGAGAGGCCAACTATGGAGCATTGTTATGTATCGCAATCAATGAAAGCTTGTTTACGAACATGTAATCGTAATGAGATGGATAAAATATTAACAAAACGTGAACTTGTAGCCAAGTTGGTTATTATCCATAGAGAATTAGCATGGATACATCCATTCCAAGATGGGAATGGTAGAACTATTAGATTGTATTTACAAATATTATGTTTATCTAAGGGATTTGATTTTAACTCAGAAATACTGGATAGTTCTGTAAAAAACAAACGTATTTATCATTATGCAGTAAGAAGAGCTATTGATGGAAAGAGTAGAAATCTAACCGCCTTATTTAACAAGGCAGTTAGTGAGATTAGTTGATTTTCGTCAGGAATTGAGCTGCTTTGCTCATTTTCTTCCATGATTCATCACTGACTTTATTACCTTCGAGAGAAAAAGATGCGCGCAAAGAACGACAAATCCGTTCTTCCAGGTTAGCATCAGAGATATGTTTGGTTGTATTTTCCTTATCCCTAATTTGTATGGCAATTTGTGAGTGTGATTTTTTCATAATCTTACCCTAATCAAGAGTCGTATTGCCGATATTATACACATTTTTTCTTTCTGGATATAACGACTTTTCATATAAGTTTATACATGTGTATTATCACATCAGGCAATTTTCCGCCGGAACAACCAATAGGCAAGATTACCGGTTGTAACAGTGATTGCCAGAAGGGGCCACAGGCTTCTCCAGATAACAGCGAAATCGGCATCTTTAAGATAAATCTGCTTGGTTATGTCATTAAAATGCCAGATAGGATTAACCCAGGTGAGATCTTGTAACCATCCAGGCATATTTTCAACCGGAGAAATATAACCGGAGATTAAGATGGCGGGCATAATAAAGACAAATACGCCAATAAACGCCTGTTGCTGAGTGTAACAAAGAGAAGAGATTAACAAGCCAAATCCCACCAGCGATAAGCTGTATATCAACATGGATAAATAGAACAGCGGTAGTGAGCCGGAAAATGGGATTTGATAGCAAAAGATACCAATAGCCAGTACTAAAGTTGCCTGAAAAGTAGCCACGACTACAGCAGGAACCGCTTTGCCAATGAAGATCTGCCAGGTGGTCATGGGTGAAACCAGTAACTGGTCCAGCGTTCCTTGCTCTCTTTCCCGGGCAATTGACAATGCAGTGACCGTTAATATCCCAACCGTGGTGATCAGTGCAACCAGAGAAGGCACGACAAACCATTTATAATCCAGATTGGGGTTATACCAGTTGCGGATCACCAATTCACTGTTATTGGCTTTCGGTATATTACCCATGAGCTCTTGTTGATAGTTCAGGACAATTTCCTGGATATAGCCGGCAGCAATTTGAGCACTGTTAGAATTACGGCCATCCAGCAGTACTTGAAGAGAAACGGGATCACGGCTGGCAATTTTAGCACTGAAATCTTGTGGGAAACGAACCAGCAGTAAGGCTTTTTGGTGATCGATTATTGGTTGTATTTCTTGTGAATGGGTCAACAATATCACGTCAGGAAATGCTTTTGATTTTGCCAGCCGTTGCGTCAGCTCGATAGAAGCTTGGCCTTTGTCCTCATCAAAAATAGCAATAGTAGCGTTAGTGACATCAAGCGTTGCTGATAGTGGAAATAGGATCATTTGAAAGATAACCGGCATAACCAATATGGCCCGTGTCTGTGGATCTCTGAGCAGAGACTGTAATTCTTTAATAATCAGTGTGTAAAGACGATAAAACATGGTAATTCCTTCTTAATCCAGGCGCCGTGGGGTTTTCCATGCCGTCAGACCAATAAACAAAATCGCGGAAGCAATCAGCAGTAACAGGTTTACCATCAATACCGTACCGATATTTCCAGCCAGAAAGAGCGTGTGTAGACTACTGACAAAATAACGGGCAGGAATGAAATAGGTCACTGCCTGAATAAACGCAGGCATACTGTTTATTTCAAAAATAAAGCCGGAAAGCATAATTGCAGGCAGAAAGGCGACATTCAACGCTATCATTGCCGCATTAAATTGGTTGCGTGTCACTGTGGAGATTAAAAGCCCGATACCAAGGGCCGTAGCCAGGTAGAGACTGGTGATCGCAGACAATATCCATAGCGAGCCTCGATAGGGGACATCCAGCACAAATACAGCCACCAGCATACAGAGCGTCATGGCGAGCGATCCAAGCACTTGATAGGGCAAAAGCTTGGAAAGCAGTAATTCGGTGCGGGTAATTTGGGTGGAAAGCAGAGCTTCCATCGTACCGCGCTCCCATTCGCGAGCAACAACCAATGATGTCAGGATTGCCCCAACGACGGTGATGATAATGGTTATTGCGCCAGGAATGATGAAATGCTGGCTGATGGTTGCCGGATTGAACCAGTAACGGACTTGCATATCAATTAATGGATTAGCCGAGTTTCCCTGATCCTGCCCCCTTTGTTGCAACCAAATCTGCCATACTCCTTTGGCATAACTTTGCACAAAGCTTGCGGTATTCGGTTCACTGCCGTCAGTAATGACTTGAATTTGCGCTTTACCATCAGAGCGGGCAAGTTGAGCATCGAAATTTACAGGAATGACAATCAGCCCACGTATTTCGCCTGATTGCATCATATTAATTAATTGCTGACGGTTATCGCTGATTTTAGGCTCAATATAGGGCGAACCGGCAAAAGCCTGTATTAACTCGCGGGCATCTTCACTTTGTTGCTCCGCCAGAATACCAATGCGGACGGTGCTGGAATCGAGATTAATGCCATATCCGAAAATAAACAGCAGAATCAGTGGAATGACAATAGAAATTAACCCGCTGGTGGGATCACGTAAGATCTGTTTTGTCTCTTTGATACAAAGTGCTTTCAGTCGCCACCAGGAGAAGTGGACAGCCTTTTGTGGAGCATGTTGCTTTGGATTGCTCATTGCGGCTCCTCATCGTAATTAACGACCAAATCAATAAATGCCTGTTCCATCGATGGATCAGGGTTTTCATCGGTAGCGACCAACTGTTTCAAATCGTCCGGTGTGCCGGCAGCAATCAGTTTACCGCGAAATACCAGCCCTATCCGGTCACAATATTCTGCTTCATCCATAAAGTGGGTGGTCACCATAACGGTGACGCCTTTATCTACCATACCATTGATATGCAACCAGAATTCACGTCGTATTTGCGGATCGACACCCGAAGTCGGTTCGTCCAGAAACAGAATATCCGGTTCATGCATCAGTGAGCAGGAAAGAGCAAGGCGTTGTTTATATCCCAATGGCAATTCGTCGGTTGTCTGACGTAAAACAGATTTGAGATTGAAGGCTTCGACCATCCCGTCAATTTTCGCTTTTTGTTTGCGCCCTTGCAGGCCATAAATGCCTGAAAAGAATTTCAGGTTCTGTTCAACCGTCAAGTTACCGTACAGTGAAAATTTTTGCGCCATATAACCCAGATGCTGACGGGCTTTGCCGGAACTGGTCTTCAAATCCATCCCCAATACCAGCGCTTTACCCCCAGTCGGCACCATGAGTCCGCACATCATTTTGAACGTTGTGGATTTACCAGCTCCGTTCGGGCCTAGCAGGCCAAAAATTTCTCCGCGTTTCACCTGAAAATCAACATGATCAGTGGCCGCAAAATCACCAAATTTCTTGGTTAAATCCTGTGCTTCAATCACCGTTTCTGTAGGGTTAGCTGCAATCTGTGGCATGATTTCTGCCAGTTCCGAGTGGCGGGCAGGATCACCGCCGAGTAAATCAATAAAAGCATCTTCAAAGCGAGGGGCCGCTTTAATGATTTCAGCATCAGGCAGTGCAAGCTGATTAAGCAGCTCTTGCGGCGAGACATCAGGTTTAAGAATAAGCCGAACATATTTTCCCTGAATCACGCCATCGGTCACCTGTGGCAAAGTCAGGGCGCGTTGCAGCGTTTTTCTGCGGGAATTCTGTTTGGCTCCAAGCAGGAAAGAACGTCCGGACATCGTTTGGGTCAGTTTCTGTGGTTGCCCGCTATAAAGCAACTTTCCCTGGTTGAGTAACAGGACCTCGCGGCACCGTTCCGCTTCATCCAGATAGGAAGTACTCCAGAGGATCAGCATGCCATCATCTGCCAGCTCGTGAACCATCCGCCAGAGTTCGCGGCGGGCTATCGGGTCAACGCCAACTCCGGGTTCGTCCAGTAGCAGCACTTTGGGCTTGCCGAGCAGAGTACAGGCCAGCCCCAGTTTTTGCTTCATGCCGCCTGAAAGCTTGCCCGCCAGTCGTCCGGTAAAATGGGTCAGGTCAGTAAAAGTGAGTAATTGCTCATAGGTTTTTTTACGTTCATCACCCAGTACACCACGCAGATCCGCATACAGATTCAAGTTTTCTAAAACCGTCAAATCTTCATACAGGCCAAATTTCTGGGGCATATAGCCCAGTTCAAAGCGGACTTGTACACCATGTTTAATCGGATCAAGCCCCATTATTTCAATAGAACCACTATCTGGTTTCAGTAAACCCGCCAACATGCGTATCAGCGTGGTTTTTCCTGCCCCATCCGGCCCCACAAGCCCAGTAACAGAGCCACCGTAGATCTCTGCGGTCAAGCTGGATACCGCAGGATTACTCAGGCTAGGAAAAGTCTTCTCTACTTTTTCTAACCTTATCGTATATGCAGAGCTGTTCATCACAGCCCCTTATGCGTCTGAATCAGAAAAATGCAGGGTAACCGGCATACCTTGACGCAGGGAATCATCCGGGTCAGTAACGATAATGCGTAACCGATAGACCAAATCGGTGCGCAGATCCGGTGTCTCTACATTCTTTGGTGTAAATTCGGCTGTTGGTGAAATAAAGCCAATTTTACCGTGATAGGGCTGATCTTTACGGCTGTCAGTGTAGAGTAAAATTTCACGTCCTGGTGTTGCTTGTCCAAGATGGCTTTCACTGATATAGGCTCTTACCCAAACGGGATGGGTCAGCGAAAGCGTAAACACGGTATTGCCTGCTGCCAGCATGGTGCCCGGTTCAATGGCGCGGGTCAGGATAGTCCCGGATGAGGGGGAAGTCAGGTGAGTATCTTGTAAGTCCAGTTCAGACTGAGCAACAGCCGCTTCGGCTTGAGCAAGCTGGCCTTTGGCTTCTGCAATTTCTTCTTTTCGGTAACCGGTTTCGAACTGGTTCAGTTTATCTTTTGCCGCTTGTAAAGCAGCCAGCGCTTGATTGCGGTTAGTTTTGGCATTGTCCAGCTCGTTGGCCGAAATCATTTTACTTTGCCACAAACCTTGCTGGCGTTTGAAGAAACTGTCAGCAAAATGCCAGGCGGCTTCACGTTGTGTCACTTCTGAACGTACTTGGGCAACTTCTTCTGTGCGATAACCCTCTTCCATCATAGCCAGGCGTGCTTTAGCGCTATCGCGTGTAGCTTTCGCTTTATGGAGCGCGTTCATAAATGGCGCATTGTCCAGCTGGCCGATCACCTGATTAGCATTGATAACATCACCTTCATCAACTTGCAGGCTGGCAAGTTTACCGCCAACCCGGAAGCTAAGATTGACAGTGCGTATATCTACGTTGCCGTAGAGGGTCAGCGTTTTATCATTTTTATCTTGATAATAGTAACTTCCCAAAATTGCGCCAAGAATAACAGCAACGACCAATATTGCGAGGGCGAGTTTCTTGTTGTACATGATATTCCTTGTTCTTTTATTTATTTGAGTTATGTTTTTTCAGTCCATTCAGTAATAAATCGATATGCTGGATGAGGATCTGATCAATTAATTTATATTCTTCTGGCCCGATATTATTCCAGCCTGTCTGACGTAATAAGGTTTCCCGTGCCATGCGGAAAGAGATAATTTCACCCATCAAAGCGTGTGTATGGAGCATAGTAGAAAGTTGACGTTCATCAGCGTCGATATAGCAGGCGATCAGTTTATTTAATCTGTTGTGGAGCGGTGCCAGTGCCTGCTCATGGATGAGGGTATAAGCATCAGTGGGTGCGAGTTGTTCTCTGGCCATTATCCGGCTGATATTAATGCTCTCTTTTTCAATCATCAGGCGGTTAACGCCGAGAAATCCTTCATGAATCATCCGCAATATATTGTCTGGGGAGTCAGGTACTGATGATGAAAAAAAATCATCAATTTCTTTAAAAAGATGAGTAAATTCAGTCTTGATTGTATCAGTAATATATTGGGCAACTGCCTGATAAAGCCCCTCCTTAGAGCCAAAATAGTAAGCTATGGCAGCAATGTTCTGTTGAGCGCGTAATGCGATTTCTCGGGTTGTCGCGCCGGTTAATCCTGATTCACCGAAAATTTCAAGAGCGGCTTCGAGTAGCTGTTGTTTGGCTTGCCCGCCTCTAGAGGTTTGGATGTTGTTGACTGACATGGACATGAATCCTATTGGAAATAATCAAAAGACTTAAACAAAATATCAATCAAATGGCTAACTCTATACTTATAGTAAATCAATGTAAATTGCATAAAAATGTCATGGATCATGAAAACTACGGGGCAAATACCTGTCATTTTAGTTGCATTATCAGAAAGTATATCTGGTATAATAGCTAAGATATGGAGCATTGCAGTTTGTGTTTTTTCCTTTTGTGGTATTTACCGCGTCTGATTTTCTTCCCATAAAACTGCCCCTGAATGTAGTTTCAGGAATGGTGAAGTCTGGAGTATTTCTTATTTATGAGTTTTGAATCACTTGGCTTAAGTGCTGATATTTTGCGTGCCATTGAAGAACAAGGTTATTCAGCGCCAACGCCAATTCAACAGCAGGCGATCCCTGTTGTATTAGCAGGTAAAGATTTATTGGCGAGCGCTCAGACAGGCACAGGTAAAACCGCAGGTTTTACTTTACCCATGCTGCAACGGCTTAATGACTCCCCTGTTCAGATGAAAGGGCGCAGGCTGGTCAGAGCGTTGGTCCTGACACCAACCCGTGAATTGGCTGCTCAGGTTGGTGAAAGTGTACGTGACTACAGCAAACACCTCAGACTTCGTTCGCTGGTGGTTTTTGGTGGTGTCAGTATTAACCCTCAGATGATGAAATTGCGTGGTGGTGTTGATATTTTGGTCGCGACACCGGGCCGTTTACTGGATCTTGAACACCAGAATGCGGTTGATTTATCGCGGGTGGAAATTCTGGTATTGGATGAAGCCGACCGTATGCTGGACATGGGCTTTATTCATGATATCCGCCGCGTACTGAATAAGTTGCCCCCGAAACGGCAAAATTTGCTGTTTTCTGCCACCTTCTCTGACGATATCAAAAATTTAGCCAATAAATTATTGCATGAGCCTGTCAGTGTCGAGGTTGCACGCCGTAACTCCGCGTCTGAACAGATTGAACAATTTGTCCATTTTGTCGATAAAAAGCGTAAAGGTGAGCTGCTTTCTTTCCTGATCGGCAGCCGTAACTGGCAACAGGTTTTGGTCTTTACCCGTACCAAACACGGGGCAAATCGTCTGGCAGAACAGCTGAATAAGGATGGCGTAACCGCCTCGGCCATTCATGGCAACAAAAGTCAGGGTGCCAGAACCCGTGCGCTGGCTGATTTCAAAGATGGCTGCATCAGGGTGCTGGTCGCGACAGATATTGCTGCCCGTGGTTTGGACATTGATCAATTGCCTCATGTCGTGAATTTTGAATTGCCTAATGTCTCTGAGGATTATGTCCACCGTATTGGTCGTACCGGTCGGGCAGATGCGACAGGGCAGGCACTTTCTCTGGTCTGTGTTGATGAGCACAAGTTGCTGAAAGATATTGAGCGTCTGTTGAAACGGGAAATTCCCCGTGTGGCGATCCCCGGATATGAACCCGATCCAACCATCAAGGCTGAACCTATTCAGAATGGTCGTCAGGGGCAGGGGCGTGGCGATAATCGGCAGAAAAATAGCCATCGCCGTTCTGGAGCACCTTCGCGTCAGCGCAGCCGTAATCATGCGGATGCATCAAATAAAGCGTCTAATGCCAGAGGTTAGTTAATGCGGGTTTTGCTGGCTCCGATGGAGGGGGTGCTGGATTCGTTGGTCAGAGAGCTTCTGAGTGAAATCAATGAATATGATTTGTGCATTACGGAGTTCTTGCGGGCTGTCGATAGCCTATTGCCGGTAAAATCGTTTTATAAGCTTTGTCCTGAATTACGTAACCAAAGCCGGACACCGTCCGGCACTTTGGTACGGGTTCAACTCTTGGGCCAATATCCGCAATGGTTGGCAGAAAATGCAGCACGAGCCGTTGAGTTAGGGTCTTATGGTGTTGATTTGAATTGTGGTTGTCCATCAAAAATGGTCAATGGCAGTGGCGGCGGAGCAACGTTGCTGAAAGATCCTGAACTGATTTATCAGGGGGCAAAAGCGATGCGTGAAGCGGTGCCTTCTCATTTGCCTGTGACGGTTAAGGTTCGCCTGGGTTGGGATAGTGGTGATCGGCAATGCGAAATTGCTGATGCAGTACAACAGGCGGGCGCAACAGAAATCACTATTCATGGGCGAACCAAAGAGGATGGTTATAAAGCGGAACGCATTAACTGGCAAGCGATTGGTGAAATTCGTCAGCGCCTTGCTATTCCGGTGATTGCCAATGGTGAGATTTGGGATTGGCAAAGTGCGCAGGGTTGTATAAATGTGACAGGCTGTGATGCTGTCATGATTGGCCGGGGTGCGCTTAATGTTCCCAATTTGAGTCGGGTTGTGAAATATAATGAACCCAAAATGGCTTGGCGGGAAGTGGTTCAATTATTGCAAAAATATGTCCGGTTGGAAAAGCAAGGTGATACCGGGCAATATCATGTTGCCCGCATTAAACAGTGGCTCGGTTATTTGCGGAAAGAGTATGAAGAAGCGACAACACTCTTTGAGGAGATAAGGAAGCTGAAAACGTCTACTGATATAGCGAATGTGATCTCTTTGGTGTGACAACATTATCATAAACATCTCAATATGCTGATTATGTGAATGAGTGTTTTTTTAGTCGATGTAGTAAAATTCATTTATTCACTCGATTTAATAGCCGCTTATTGCAATAAATGGAACCTCCAATTAAGGTTCCATTTTTGCTAAATCAAGAAAGATTAAATTAGGATAAGATTATCTGGTATCGACTGCTCCGTCTTGAATCATAGATGAGAAAAGATGATTAATATTGCGGGAGAGGCCATCATCAATCACAACAATATCATAATTAGTCGGCGGATTAGAGCTATCATTAACTTTAGTGAAACTCATACCATACTCTTTGGCATATGCCTCAATATGTTGAAACACGAGTTGTTCAATTAAACCTGGAGTAGGATCTAACATCGGTGTAGTGAAAGCCAAATCTGGAAAAAGTTGGGTGTAATTTTTATCCTTCACCAGTAAGAGAAAACCGCTAACGGGCAGATATAATATTGGGTAGAGAGCCTTAATTTGTTCTAATCCTTTTGTATACCAGGCTAGGGTAACGATATCTGTACGATTATGGATCCGGAGAAATTTACTTTCATAGGCCGGTAGAGATGTTCCATTAAAAACAGATTCGGTATAGGATGCAAAAATATCGTTACCGGCAGTTGGGGCAGCAAAGGAGCAAGCGTTAATACGAATATTATTGTTTCCTTTATCAAGGTAGCGCCTCTTTAAATACAATCCAAGAGTAGAAGCCATTACACCGCCTAAACTGTGCCCTGTAAGAGTAATATTTTGTATCCCTTCTTCCAGAGCAATTTTATCAATTGCATCGATCAGTGATTCCCCATAACCAGGCGTGTTATTACTTCTTATTTGGTTGATAATATAGTCTAACGTTACGTGTATTCCCTTTGAAATTTTTGCATTTTCAGGGGCTTTTGAGTCCCAAATTGACCAGTTTTCAGTTTTACCCACATTAAAATTTTCATCATACCAGTTGACATCAGACCATGATCCGCGAATAACAATTCGATAGTCATTTGGGGTTTTGAGATCTTTCACCATGAATAAAACGTGATCATCTTTCTTATCGGCAACACTTGTTTTCTTATCAACACTGCCTACACGAAAAACAGCAGGTCCCCAAACGAGAGAGAATCTATTTGCTGTTGCTTTACTACTTGCTAATGATTTTTGAATATTTTCTGAAACGATAGTGGGTTCTGGTTCGTAAGTTATTAAACTGCCTGAGTTAACAATAAATCCTAACGCAAGATTTATTTTTTGATCTTCAAGAGAAATAGTCATTTTTACTTCCAAATTTTTAATATGATAAATATTGATCTGATGTTTCAACTTAAACATCAATAACCAATGCTTTTGGTATTTCATTCAAATAAAAACAGAATTAAGGTTAATAATAATCTCTAAATCTGTCGGATGGGAGTATATGATTTTTTAATGTTGTTTTATTTAACAAAATAAATTATCTGTTATGAATTTTAAAATAATTGATAAAAATTATGTTATGTTTTTGTAATGTTATATTCGTCCTTAAGAAGGATAATATGGAAAACAGGGTTGTAATATTATCTATATAAAATAGTTTATAGGGATGTCTACAAAGGTGAGTGATAATGAATTGGCGTTATTTATTGCAATTAATGGAACCTATAATATAAGGTCCCATTGCGGATAAATTATCAAGATATACATGATAAGATAAAATTATTTGATGTTGATTTTACCTTTAGTTAAAAATGAAAAAAGGTCAATAATACTTTGAGATAAACTATCGTTAATCACCACAATATCGTAGTCAGTGGGTGGGTTAGTACTATCATTAGTGACAATGAAACTCATTCTATATTCTCTGTGATATGCGTGAATATGTTGATTTCCTATGTTAATAAATAAGTCTTCTAGGGACTTTATCGGTATCGTCGGAATTTCTGAATGAAAAGGTAAATCTGGGAAAATTTGGGTGTATTTTTTATCTTGGACAAGAAGGATAAGAGCATTAACTGCTGCTGTTAATATCGGATAGATAGCTTTAACTTTCTCCAACCCATTGATATGCCAAGCTAAGGGAACGACATCTATACTATTATGAATCCTTATAAAATCACTTTCATAACCAGTCGATAGTGCTGCATTAAAAACAGATTCGGAATAGGAGGCGAAAATATCATTACCAGCAGTTGGGCCGGCAAAGGCACAAACATTAATGCGAATATTATCGTTTCCTTTATCAAGGTACTGTCTTTTTAGATATAAACCAAGGGTAGAAGCTAGTATGCCTCCTAAACTGTGTCCTGTGATGGTAATATTTTGTATCCCTTCTTTCAGAGCAATTTTATCGATGGCGTCAGTTAACGATTCTCCATAACCCGGAGGAGTGTTGCTTTTTATTTGGTTGATAATATAATCTAATGCTAAATTTGTTCCGTAAGCAATCTTAGCATTTTCAGGCGCTTTTGGATCCCATTTTGACCAGTCTTTAGTTTTACAGACAATTAGGTCTTCATTAATCCAGTTAATATCAGACCATGATCCCCGAATGACAACGCGATAGTCATTTTGATCATGGAGACTTTGTACAATGAATAAAACGTGATCATCCTTTTTATCTATAGCACTTTTTTCTTTATCAGCACTGTCAACACGAAACACTGCTGGTCCCCAAACAATAGAAAATTTATTTGCTGTAGCTTGACTGCTCTCCAATGATTTTTGAATATTTGCTGAAACGATACCCGGCTCTGGTTTTGGTGTTTTTATCCCTCCAGAATTAATAATAAAGCTCAGTGCGAGATTTAACTTTTGATCTTCACGAGAAATAGACATTTTCACTCCCTATTTTTTCATATGATAAGTGTTAATTCGAGCTATCAGTTTAAAATTTAAGATTTAATTCTTTTAGTTTTCCATTCAGATAAAAAACAGGATTAAACTTAAAGTTAATAATAACTTTTAAATCTGTCAAATAGGTACATGGAATTTTCTTATATTATTTTGTTTGGTCGAAATGTGAATTATTTATTGTGAAATTAAAAACAAACTATAAGAGTTATATATTGAATAATTATACGTAAATATTATTATAGATTATTAAAGAAATAAATGATAATGAATTAATAGTGTTTTAATGATATGTGAATAATAACAATTTTATTTATATATTTAAGTGACGATTATTTTAATTAATGGAGCCTTTAATAAAGGCTCCATTGTTGTTAAGTAAAACACAGATCTAATATAACCAAATTATACACTATTATTAGTGTTATCTTAAGGAAGTGGTATCAGCAAGAAGTAGGCGACAATATCTTGAGATAGATTACTGTTAATAACGACAATATCATCAATAGGTGGTTGAGTGCCGTCATTCACTTCAACCAGATTCATGCCGTATTTATATGCATATGCTTTAATATGTTGAAAGATGACCTGATTATTTAAATCTGGTGATGATTCTAAAATCGGTGCTGTAAACGGTAGATCTGGCGTGAGTTTTGTGTAACCTTTATCTTTCACAATCAGGACGATCTTATTAAATTTATTAATTAACTTCTCATCTATTTTAATTAATGGTTCATAGATAGTTGGTATCTTTTCTAATCCGTCTAGGTGCCAAATTAAGGAAATAATATCCTTACGGTTATGGATCCTTAAAAAGTGACTCTTATAATTCGTTGTTGATATGCGGTTAAAAACAGATTCAATGTAAGATGCAAAAGTACCATTACTGATAATTGGGCTGGCAAAAGCACAAACATTAATACGAATATTCCTTTTTTCCTTATTAATATATAATCGTTTTAAATATACGCCAAGAGTAGAAGCCAATGCACCTCCCAAACTGTGTCCGGTGATGGTAATATTATGTATTCCTTTTTCCAGGGCAATTTTATCAATGGCATCAATGAGTGATTCTCCATAGCCGGGTGTATTGTTACTTTTTGCTTGATTAACAATATAATCTAATGCTAAGTGTGTTCCATAAGAAATCTTAGCGTCTTTGAATTCTTCAGGAATATTAGGATCCCAGAGTGACCAATTTACTGTTTCATGCACCGCAAAGTTTTCAACCTGCCAGTTAACATCAGACCATGATCCCCGGATAACGATTCGATAGTCATAAGGGAATCTGCGATTTCGCACGATAAATAAAACATGATCGTCTTTGTTATCTGTAGAGTTTTTCCCATTATTAACCCGGAAAACCGCCGGCCCCCAAACGAGAGAGAATCTGTTGGCGGTAACTTTACTTTTTTCCAATGATTCTTTAATATTTTCCGAAACGATAGCTGGTTCAGATTTTTCTGTTATTATACTGCCTGCACCACTGATAAAGCTGAGTGCGAGATTTATTTTTTGGTCTCTAAGAGAAATAGTCATTTTTACTCTCCATTTTTATTATATAGATTCTGATATGATACTCTGATTAAATTATCAATATTCAACCCTTTTAATTTTCTGTTTAGATAAATTCAGAGTTGAATTTTAAATTAATAATAATATTTAAATTTGTCAAATATATGCGTTGTATTATTTTATATCAATTTGTCTGATAAAAAAGAGTGTTGATTAATAAATTAAAAGCAAATTGGATAAGCGGAATTGTGGGGTGTAACGATAAGGAAATTATATTTTAGATTTTTGTGGTTTCCAAAAAATATATTAATTTATTTATTGAAGGGCATAGGGTAAATATGCCCTTGGGTATTTAATTACTGCTCAAGTGGCAGGGTATCATCTGCGCCCCATTCAGCCCATGAGCCATCATATAAATAAGTCTCTTTTTTGCCGATGATATCTAAACCCAATATTAAAACAGCGGCTGTCATACCAGAGCCACAACTGGCAATAACCGGTTTGTTTAAATCAATACCTTGTTTAAGGAAGATATCTGCAATTTCAGTTTCTGATTTAAAGTGGCCATTCTCTACTAACATAGTCCATGGAACGTTTTTACTGCCGGGAATATGGCCCATTCTTAACCCAGGGCGGGGCTCTGGTGCTTTTGCCTGAAAACGGTCCATTGCTCTGGCATCAATAATCTCAGCTTGTGGATCATTTAACGAATCCAGAATTTGTTTCAGTGATTTAACTTTTTCGGCATTGAAATTGGTATTAAAAACCTGAGAATTACATGTTACTTCACCTGATTCTGTCGGAAATCCTGCCTGTTGCCAGCCTTGTAAACCGCCAGCAAGAATACGGACATTACGGCTGCCGAATACCTTGAATGTCCACCATGCGCGGGGAGCGGAGAACATATTTCCCTGGTCATAAATTACGACCAAATGATTCTCGCTGATCCCCATTTCACCAACAGCCTGACTGAAAGTTTGCGGATCTGGCAGCATATGGGGTAGCCCACTTTGATGATTGGCAATTTTATCCAAATCAAAAAATTGGGCACCGGGAATATGTGTATTCAGCCAAAGCTGATGACAATCAATTTGCTGAGGTGGCGGCGGTGCCGTCGCATCAAGGATGACGAGGTTTTCATCATCAAGATGATCTTGTAGCCATTGTGGACTGACAAAGTATGCATTATTCATGGGATCCCTCACTTGATACAAAAGTATAAATAGTGTTGCGCCCCGTTATTGTTGCTGTACCGGCGCTATGGTTGTCTCTTGCTGTTGACTGGCGGGTGATTCTATTGGTGTGGTTGAGCGGGTATACATATTAAGACCCGCCAAGAATACGCCACCGATTGAACCGAATGCAAAGAGCGCGATGAAAGTGATAAGTAGTTTTTTCATTTTTGTTCTCAACTGCCATAGAAAATAGGCAGTATATAGGGTTCTGAATAGCTGACAAGGTAATAACCAATTTACTTTACGGGTAATGAATAATTCTTTGAACTGATTAAGTAAATGGAATTAGCTTACTGTTATTACTGATAAAGTTTTTCGCTAAGTTTTTATTGGCATCATAATTTACAGAAATTGGGATTAAATTATCAATTTGATTTTGTTTCTCGATATACAGCTGATTTCGTTCTTGCTCTGTGGGACAATGGCGCTCCGGTTTTATGGCAGCAGAGTTCAATGGCACTTTCCAGTTCAATAAAAAATCAGATAAGCCAGTGGTATAAGGCATTACCTCAGCATATCAATGGCTTTATTCCCCGCACTCCACAGAGGCAGATGATTGCTGAAGTTGCAAAAACGCTCGCTGATCAGGAAGGGCGCCATTTGGTTATTGAAGCGCCGACCGGCATCGGTAAAACCCTTTCTTATCTGCTCCCTGGCATTGCGATCAGCCGGGCGGAAAGTAAGCCACTGGTCGTCAGTACCGCTAATGTCGCTTTACAGGATCAGATTTACAGTAAAGATCTTCCTCTGTTGCGCAAAATCATTCCTGACCTGAAATTTACCGGTGCTTTTGGGCGTGGTCGTTATGTTTGCCCACGTAATCTCGAAGCCATCTGTGCAACCGATGGTGAACAGATAGATTTAATGCTTTTGGTTGAGGACAAAACAGAACTTGCCAGTAGCGAAGAAAGGGAACTTTGTCGCCGGTTGCGCAGTGATTACACAACGTTTGCCTGGGATGGATTGCGTGATCACCATAAATTGGCTTTATCCGATACTTTGTGGACGAAAGTTAGCACAGATAAAGCGAATTGCCTGGGCCGTAACTGTCAGTATTATCATCGCTGCCCGTTTTTTATCGCTCGCCGTGAGATCGAAAATGCAGATGTGGTGGTCGCTAATCATGCGTTAGTGATAGCGGCATTAGAGAGTGAATCGGTACTCCCTGATGCTAAAAATTTGTTATTGGTACTTGATGAAGGACATCATATACCGGATGTCGCCAGGGATTCTCTGGAAGTTGAAGGGGAAATCACCCTGTTTCAGCTAAATGGTCAGCTAGATACTTTTATCCGTCATGTTGAGCAATATCTAGTGCAATTCCACCCGGCAAAGCCACCACGTCTGGCTAATGCCAGTCGTCTCAATGAACACAGTGAAAAACTACGGGAATGCTTTAAAGAGCTTGCCACTATCGCGCAGGCACTTTTACCTGAAAATAATGAAGTAGATCAATACCTGTTTGAGATGGGGAAACTACCGGATAACTTGCGACTTTGCTGCCAGCAACTGTTTAAACTGACCGATGGTTTACGAGGATTAGCAGAAGCGATACTAAATGATCTGACTGAGCAAACGGCTAAACAGGATATTGTCCGGTTGCATCGGTCTATTTTGCATACCAGCCGCACACTGGGATATTTCGAAAATATGACTAAACTGTGGCGCTTGGCTGCGCTGGAAGAGTCATCCAATGCGCCGGTGTCAAAATGGCTGAGACGCCGTTATGAAAGAAATCAGTCACACCTCTACTTCCATTGTGCCGGTATCAGAGTCAGTGAGCAGCTCAATCAGCTGCTGTGGCGTAATGTTCCCCATGTGGTTGTGACATCGGCAACGCTTCGTTCCCTGAACAGTTTTTCCCGTATTCAGGAATTAACCGGGTTAACTGAAACAATGGCTGACCGTTTTGTGACGCTGTCATCACCTTTTGATCATGTGAGTCAGGGGAGACTGGTCATTCCCAAAATGTCATTGGAGCCGACACTTGATAATGAAACCGCGCATTTGGCGGAAATGGCGCGTTATTTCAGGACACAATTGCTGAGTCAGCAACATAAAGGCATGTTGATTTTGTTCAGTAGCCAAAGGGCGATGGATATCTTCCTCTCTTATGTGACGGATTTACGCCTGATGTTGCTGGTACAGGGTGATCAGCCACGTTATCGGTTAGTCGAAACACATTGTCAGCGTATAAATGAAGGGCAATGCAGCGTACTGATTGGATTACAATCTTTTGCTGAGGGGCTGGATTTAAAGGGGGATTATTTGTCCCAGGTTCATATTCATAAAATCTCTTTCCCCCCAGTCAATAATCCGGTGATTATCACTGAAAGCGAGTGGTTGAAATCACTCAAACGCTATCCTTTTGAAGTACAGAGCTTGCCAAGTGCTTCTTTCAGTCTTATTCAGCAAGTAGGAAGACTTATCCGTAGTCATGAGTGTTATGGTGATGTGGTTATTTATGACCGGCGTTTATTGAGCAAAAGATATGGTGCGAGGTTGTTGAAGGCACTGCCGGTTTTCCCTATTGAGCAGCCGGAAATTCTTTCAGACGCGGAGATTAGACAAATGAAAAAGGATAAATAACTTACCACTAAAAACTGTAATTTATTTATCCTTTACAAATAAAATCGATATAGAAGGCTATTTACCCTACTTTTTTCAGAAAACAGGTTTTCAATACCAAGCCTTTGAGTTTATCTGCGTTACATTCAATTTCATCTTCGCGATGGTTTAGACGAATATTTTTGATGATAGTGCCGCGTTTTAACGTCGCTGATGTGCCTTTTACTTTCAGATCCTTGATGACCTGTACAGAATCGCCATCATTGAGCACAGTACCATTGCTGTCTTTTACTTCGGCATCCATTTTATTATTTCCTCAAGTTATTTATGAAAATAAACCTGGATTATAGACAATTAATGCTGGTTTTTAAAGGATATGGTGACGTTTGTCTGTATGGAGGGTATTTTATGATATTTTTCTGTGCCGGAGTTGGGTGATAAAGGGGCGAAATAAACAACCCCCGTTGTTGTTAATGGGGGTTGTGAGTAATGCAGAGCTCTTAATGTAACGGCTCTTTATATTTTATTGCTCAACGCTTGCTTCAATAAACCATAAGAATTTGTCGAGGTCCCGGGAGGCTGCGGTGAACATGTCTGCGGTATTTTCATCCTCAACTTCACCAATGGCTTCGCGGATATCATTAGCGACAATAGCATAACGGTCAGCCAGTGCTTTTAGATGATCTTGCACGTCATGAATATTTGTTGGGTAGCTTTTCAGTAAAGTGCCTTTATTAACTTCTTGTACTGTTCCGAGAGCTATTCCACCAAGTTGTACCACTCTTTCTGCAAAAATATCCAGATGTTCAATAATAGTGGCACGAAAGTTATCCAGCATTTCATGGATGGAAATGAAATTTTTACCGCGCATGTTCCAATGTGCCTGTTTGGTCAGCAGGGAAAGATCAATAAATTGAATCACCATATGGTTTAAAATTTCAATTGTTTCTTGCTTAACGCTATCATCGACATCATTACGAGTATAAAGCAGTGTGGATGGTGCTGTTTTGACTAATTTGGCAGTACTCATAATAATTTTCCCCTAGTATTAATAATGAGCTTCTCATTTATTGGGATGAATGTAACTCAATATTAGTCTTAAGTCATATAGCTTATTCCTATTAAATCAATAGTTCATTCTTATAAAGTTTACGGAGAATGTTAAAAATATAATTATTATTCAAATAAATATGTGTGATTTATTTTCTGATGAATCATAATGGTTATATTTATAAATAACCGGAGAATTATTTTATTAATTACTCCGGTTTTAGTTTTATTTCGATTAGATAAGGAGATTAATCGACCTCAGTGATTTTAGGTTTTCCTTTAATCGTTGACGTAGAACCGATAGAGGCAAAAATAATACAGAACAGTGCCAGCCATTGAATCATGGTCAGGTGTTCATTGAGGAAAACAATACCGGATAGAGCGCCAAGGGCTGGCTCAAGGCTCATCAGAGTACCAAATGTTTGTGCAGGTAAACGGGTCAGGGCAATCATTTCCAGTGTATATGGGAATGCGGTGGACAGAATCGCTATTGCCAGTGCCAGGGGCATAATTGACATATCAAATAACAATTCTGGCCCTGTTTGTATCAACCCCACAGGGAAAAATATCAGGGCTGCGATCAATGAACCGATAGAAACCGTTGCCGCGCCATGACCTGCTCCAGCGCGTTGACCAAAAATAATATACAGTGCCCAGCAAACACCCGCACTGAGTGCATATATAATACCTACAGGATCCAAGCCATCAATATTACTGCCAATAGGTAACAGGAAAGCCAGACCGGCGATAACCAGTGCGACCCAGAGAAAATCTATTGGCCTGCGCGATGAAAACATGGCTACGGCCAGTGGGCCGGTAAATTCAAGCGCTACGGCAATACCTAAAGGAATCGTTGTCAGTGCCATATAAAACGTATAGTTCATTGCCCCAAGGGCAATACCATAGGTAAGTAGTGGCATAGTTGAATTTCGGCGAAAGCGCAGGCGCCAGGGTTTAAAAATAATGAACAGAATGAGAGTTCCAAGACCTAGCCGCAAAGCGGTAACGCCAGGTGCACCGATAACCGGAAACAGCGTTTTGGCAAGAGAAGCACCGCCTTGAATTGATGTCATGGCAAGTAGTAACAATATTACCGGTATTAATGGAAGGGCACTCTTTTGGCGCTTGGAAGAAAACATCCGGGCAAAACCTCAATAAAAATCAAGTGATCTGGCCGATAATCTTCGCAGTGAAATGCAGATAATTCAATAGGTTTAGAGAATATAATTTTAGAGAAATATTCTTCATTTATTAGACTATATTATATATGAATAGTAAAATTATATTTTACTATTGAAGTATGCTCCTGAAAAAATTATATTTTATTTTTAAATAATGATAATTTAGGCGTTAAGATGGTTAAAGTGTTTATAATAATCTGAATTATGCTTTAATGATTAAGCATAAATTACGATTATTACTGATAGAGTATCATGATCGGCATTCTTTTTTTCTTTTTCATTTGTTGGATGACTTTATTCTTCTTGGTGCCAGTTTTGTAATTTAAATTATCTTTTTGTATAAGTGAGTTGTATGACTATAATATTAACGTATAATCATATCCTTTACCGTAAAGATGTAGTAACAGGAGTTTAGAGAATGAAAAGTATTGCCGTCTATTGTGGTTCAAGCTTGGGGCTATCTGAAATCTATAAAGAAAATGTCATTATTTTCGCAAAAGAGTTAGTTAGGCGTGATATTACTCTGATTTATGGTGGGGCCAGTGTGGGTATTATGGGAACTGTTGCTAATACTGTTCTGGAAGAGGGCGGCAAAGTCATTGGTGTTATTCCCACATTATTGGAAGAGCGCGAAATATCACATAAAAATCTGACCGAATTATACGTTGTTGAAACTATGCATCAGCGTAAAAATAAGATGATTGAGTTAGCTGAGGGTTTTGTTGCTTTACCTGGCGGTTTTGGCACGTTAGAAGAGTTCAGTGAAGTATTTACCTGGAGCCAGATTGGGCTACATACTAAGCCTTGCGGTATCCTGAATATCAATAATTTTTACGGGCCGTTGATTGCTATGATTAATAAAATGGTGGATGAAAAATTCTTGCATGAAAAATATCGTCATATGGCAATAATCGAACAAGATCCTGCCTGCTTGCTTGATCGTTTTAATACTTATCAGGCACCATCTGTAAAAACGTATTAAATTATAAAGAAATGAGTAGAGTAATGAGAATTAATCTTTGATTAAGATATCTCTTTAAATAGATAAACCATTCCTGTTGGATAAATATTAATTTAAATATTTCCTACAGGAATGGTTGTTAATATTAATGATTAAGCATTAGCTTACAATAGTATATTCTACGATTGGATTATTACCGTTATCAGCTAAGTAGGATAAATGTAAATCATCACCTTCATAGTCTGTTGATATTGAGTAACTGCTGCTTCCGATCAGAGGATTATTCCATGTAATATAGATACTGTAAATTTCACCTTTACTGTCCACAAATACATAAGTACAGCGCCCTGCAACACCACCCAGTAGACTGTTTGAATCACTTCTCCAAATGCCTTTTCCAGGGGTGTTATCACTGCTTTTATTAATTACTTGCGGAGGAAGAGTTGTCCACTCACCCTGATCCAAACGAATAGAATCCTGAATAAGTTTAAGTTTATATACTGATTTGTTAGTTACTTTTGCAATAACACTTATTGGTGCTTTTAACGAAATCGCTTCAATCTCTGACATAATATTACCTCTTATAAAAAGTTTAAAAAATAATTATTAATTACCAAGGTCTTAATTTAACCTACTGTGGTTAGATTAAATATTTTGGCGTGGAACCGAACTTTTTAATCATATTTTATGACTGGTTTTTTTACCTTTCATTAGAATTCCATTTCATAACGCTTCCTAAAAGTTAATTTATTTATATTTTGGTTTTTCACCCAATATTACAAATGTCAGTGTTGATTTTTATCTTTTTAACAAGTTAAAATTGACAACCAATCATTTGTTAAAATAAATTTTCTGTAATTTCGGTGTTTTTCAACGATACCTTTTCTCTCAGATAAATGTCAATTTTTTTACCCTCTGAGTTTTGTTATAAAATAATAAGAGATTAATTATATTTTTATACTCAAAAACATAGATGTAGATGATAAAATATATCTATGTTTTTAATGGTTGATATGTAAAGTCATTGTAATGACAAACAAAAATGGATTGTCAGGGTTATAATTAACTAATAGTAACTTCATTATTTATTGAACGTTAATTCATCGTTGGGTCGATGAGATGTTAATGCATTGTAATGTTGGATGGGGAAATTTGGTGATGGGTTGTATTTGTTCAGTATAATTGTAATCGTCTATCCTAATTCAATAACCTTGATTATTGTTCAGAAGTTTATTGATTTATTTTCCTATTGATTAACATATATTTGTATAATGATCTAAGATTATATTCACTATAGGTATTATTACATTATTGATGAGAATATCATAATAAAAGGGAATTTATTGTAACCGCAATGTCATTAATATCTAATGCCTAATATGTTTATTTGTGGTGTAATACATCACTATTGATTTTTTTATTTCCTGTTTGTGTCCAATTTGAAAGTGCATTTTGCATTAAATAAAACCACATAACGATATCGTGTTATAATTCAACGTGGTCAACAGAATAAGAACCTTCTTTCTATCTTATTAAAAGTGGGTAACTAGAGCAGTTCATGGCGCATTATTAATAATCGATCTATAAATCACTATTCATCCGTGTTTTTTTATACTTAATGATTAGACGACCGGTCTACTTTTTGGGTATTCCGATGATACTGACCTTGAATGTTGAAGGAGAATATAAATGTTGCAAACGCAACAAATAAATCGCTGTATCGTACTGGCTTCACGTCCGCATGGTTTCCCGATATCCACTGATTTTCGTCTGGAACAGCAACCTATCCCTGAGATTAAGCAAGGAGAAGGGCTGTTATGCACCGCCTTTAGAAAGTGCTCCTGAGGCATTTATTGGCCTGTTGCAAGGTTATAACTACTGATCTAGCGAGGTAATTATGCAAAATTTTGAGTATTACAACCCAACTAAAATCGTTTTCGGTAAAGATACGATTAAACGTCTTGACAACCTGGTACCACGGGATGCGCGGTTACTGATTCTCTACGGTGGTAGCAGCGCTGAAAAAAACGGGACGTTGGATGAAGTCAGGTGTGCGTTGGCTAATCGGGCTATCCATGAGTTTGGCGGTATTGAACCTAACCCGACCTACGAAACGTTGATAAAAGCGGTTGAATGGGTACGCAGTAATGAGGTGGATTTCCTGCTTGCTGTCGGTGGAGGTTCTGTGATTGATGGTACTAAATTTGTCGCTGCCGCTGTGCATTTTGATGGCGATCCCTGGTGTATTTTGGAAGAGCGTGGCCGCAATATTCGAAGTGCCCTGCCGTTTGGTGTCGTTTTGACTTTACCGGCAACAGGTTCAGAGATGAACAACGTTGCCGTTATCACCAATAAAGCGAAACAAGCTAAACGAGACCTAATAAACTCATCTGTTTTTCCCCGGTTTTCTATTACGGATCCAACGAAAACCTATACGCTTCCGTTACGTCAGGTGGCTAACGGGGTGGCTGATGCTTTTGCACATATTATGGAGCAATATCTGACTTATCCTGCCAAGGGTATGCTACAGGATCGGTTTGCTGAAGGGGTGTTGCAGACATTGATTGAAATTGGTTCTCAGGCGATAAACTCCCCGGATAACTACGATATTCGTGCAAATTTGATGTGGGCAGCGACGTCGGCTCTCAACGGCTTGATTGGTGCAGGAATGCCGCAGGACTGGGCCTCACACATGATCGGACATGAATTAACCGCGCTTTATGGTATTGATCATGCACGAACACTCGCGATTATCCTGCCGGCGAATCTGCAAATTCGTCGGGAAAGCAAACGGGGTAAATTGTTGCAGTACGGTGAACGTGTTTGGGGCATCACCAGCGGCAATGAGGAACAACGTATTGATCAAGCCATTGCACATACCCGCAGTTTCTTCGAGAATCTGGGGCTCCAGACCCACTTGTCTGATTACAATCTTGGTGTTGATGACATAGAGTGTCTGATAAAACAATTGGAAGCTCATGGTATGACTCAATTGGGTGAAAACAGCGATGTTACGTTAGATATTAGCCGCCAGATCTTGCACGCAAGTCTTTGAGCTGGACAAATGCCCTGGATGCCCAGGGCTTCTCCCCACAACATCATTATATAGGAAAGAAATGCCTGAACCAAAAATGAACAATAAATATCAGCAATCATCATATATTCAGTCTGAAAATGATCTTTACCGGATTATCGTGATCGGCAGACATCATTTTAACGAGTGGTTGCATTTGCGAAGTGCATTATGGCCTGCGACATCAGAAGAAAAACACCGCGAAGAAATGGACTCGATTTTAGATTCTGATAAAAAAATCGCTTTTATAATTCAATCTAATACAGATAATTTCTGGGGTTTTGCCGAGGCTTCACTTCGCTTTGAATATGTCAATGGGTGCTGCTCTTCACCGGTTGCTTATCTTGAAGGTATTTATATTTCCCCGGAACTAAGAAGAAAAGGTTTAGCAACTCGACTTATCACTTGTATTAAGAACTGGGGCAATGATCATGGATGCACTGAAATGGCGTCAGATACGGATATAAATAATAGCGAATCACAGGCTCTTCATTTGTCTCTTGGGTTTGTCGAAGCAGAGAGGGTGGTGTTTTTCAGGAGATCAATTAAATAGGGATAAGTGAAAGAAGCAAAAGAATTTGGCATGAAAGATATTTCATCTAAAATTAAAAATCGCCTTTTATTTAGGAAAGTCAATATACGGGCAAGAAATGTAAATCATGGATCGCCAGACATGAAAAATTTTGATATTAGCAACTATAGGCGATCCTGTTGTTTTATTGTGGCATAATGCGCCACTATCGATTTTTTCCAATTTCCTTTTTGTTTCTAAATTTAAGAGCGAATGCAGTGTTAAGTACAAACAACATCACCATGCAATTTGGCAGTAAGCCCCTGTTTGAAAACATTTCTGTCAAGTTTGGCAACGGTAACCGTTATGGTCTGATTGGCGCTAATGGTTCTGGTAAATCCACGTTTATGAAAATCCTGGGTAGCGATCTGACACCCACTGCCGGTAACGTCAGCACGGATCCCAATGAACGTATTGGTAAACTGCGTCAGGATCAGTTTGCCTTTGAAGAGTTCACTGTACTGGATACGGTGATTATGGGGCACACGGAACTGTGGCAAGTGAAACAGGAGCGTGACCGTATTTATGCGATGGCAGAAATGAGCGAAGAAGATGGCTATCGTGTTGCGGATCTGGAAGTGTCCTACGGCGAGATGGATGGTTATAGTGCCGAAGCGCGTGCCGGCGAGTTGTTGCTGGGGGTGGGTATTCCGGTAGAACAACATTATGGCCTGATGAGCGAAGTTGCACCGGGCTGGAAATTGCGTGTTTTGCTGGCTCAGGCTCTGTTTTCTAATCCTGATGTTCTGTTATTGGATGAGCCAACCAACAACCTGGATATTGATACCATTCGCTGGTTGGAGCAGGTGTTAAATGATCGGGACAGCACCATGATCATTATTTCCCATGATCGCCATTTCCTGAATACAGTCTGTACTCACATGGCAGATCTTGATTATGGTGAATTACGTCTGTTCCCCGGTAATTATGATGAATATATGGTTGCTGCAACTCAGGCACGTGAACGTCTGATGGCTGATAATGCGAAGAAGAAAGCACAGATTGCGGAATTACAGTCTTTTGTCAGCCGTTTTAGTGCCAATGCTTCCAAATCAAAACAGGCGACTTCTCGTGCTCGCCAGATTGATAAAATCCAGTTGGATGAAGTTAAAGCATCCAGCCGTCAGAACCCTTATATCCGCTTTGAACAGGATAAGAAATTATTCCGTAATGCTCTGGAACTGGAAGGTTTGACGAAAGGTTATGACAATGGCCCGCTGTTTAAAAATCTCAATATGTTGCTGGAGGTCGGCGAAAAAATGGCGGTTATCGGTGCTAACGGTATCGGTAAAACGACTTTCCTGAAAACACTGGTGGGTGAAGCAGAGCCAAACAGTGGTACGGTTAAATGGTCTGAAAACAGCAGCATTGGTTATTATGCTCAGGATCATGCCAGCGATTTTGATTGCGATCTGACGGTTTTCGATTGGATGAGCCAGTGGAAGAGAGAAGGGGACGATGAGCAAGCTGTCCGCAGCGTGCTGGGGCGTTTATTATTCGGTCAGGATGATATTAAGAAGAAAGTCAAGGTGTTATCTGGTGGTGAAAAAGGCCGGATGCTATTTGGCAAGTTGATGATGAAACAGCCAAATATTCTGATAATGGATGAACCAACAAACCACCTGGATATGGAATCCATTGAATCTCTAAACCTGGCGCTTGAAATGTATCAAGGGACTTTGGTATTTGTTTCCCATGATCGGCAATTTGTTAGCTCATTGGCAAGCCGTGTTCTGGAAATCAAATCTAATACCGTCATTGATTTTAAAGGGACTTATGATGAATACCTGAGAAGTCAGGGGATTACTGAGTAAGCGTTTTTTGGCATAAGTTGCCCTAGTTTAGATCACTGGGGCAACTTGTTTTCATCAGTTGCACACTTCGCAATTGGGATCTTTAAGTAATTTAATATCACGAAATTGCATCGTCATGGCATCAAACAGTAAAACCTTTCCGCTGTTTACCTTGCCATATCCGGTGAGTAATTTGATGGTTTCCATGGCTTGTAATGTCCCGATGGTACCGACCAATGGCGCCATGACGCCCGTTTCTACACAAGTCAGGTTATTTTCACCAAACAGCCGGCTCAAACAGTGGTAGCAGGGGGCATCCGGCTGATAAGTAAATACGGTCAATTGCCCTTCCATGCGAATAGCCGCACCGGAAACCAGAGGCATTTTCCTTACCAGGCACAGACGGTTCAATTGTTCGCGGATCGCAACATTATCAGTGCAATCTAATACAGCATCATTTTCACTAATAAGCTGATCCAGCACCTGATCTTCCAGCAATGCATCGACGGTTTTGATGGTGGCATACGGGTTTATTGCTTGAAGCGTTATCTGGGCTGAGTGTACTTTGGTCATCCCGATGCGTTCATCCCGATGCAAGATCTGTCGTTGTAGGTTTGAGAGAGAAACGGTATCAAAATCTAACAGTGTTATTGTTCCCACGCCTGCTGCTGTCAGATACTGGGATGCAGCACAACCTAAGCCACCCACACCGACTATCAGGATCTTCGAGGATTTCAGTTTTTCCTGTCCATCAAAATCAAACCCGTGTAGGACAATCTGACGGTTATAGCGCAGGGTTTCTGCGTCTGTCAGTTCAATAGTCATTATTCATTTTTCAATAGATGATTGAACAATTCGATCTTAACAATTTCGCCAGCTTCTACCCGACCACGTTCGCGCTCCAGAACGATAAAGCAGTTACCCAGGCTGAATGAACTGAATATATGGGAGCCTTGATGCCCTGTAGTGCGAACTTCCAGCTCACCTTGTTCATTCACAGAGACAATACCGCGTTGAAAATCTGTTCTTCCCGGTGTTTTTTTCAATGGCGTAGTCACTTTAGCATGGAGGCGCATTGGGGGTTGCCATGCTGTAAAACCGGACAAACGGGCAATTAAAGGTTGCACCAGTTGATAGAAGGTGAGGACAGCTGAAACTGGATTACCCGGCAAACCACAGAACCAGGCGTTTTTCAATTTGCCAAAAGCAAAAGGTTTACCCGGTTTAATTGCCAGTTTCCAGAAACTGATTTCTCCCAGCTCATCCAACATCTGCTTGGTGTAGTCTGCTTCACCCACAGAGACGCCGCCACTGCTGATGACTAAATCAGCTTTCTTATCTGCTTCTTCGAAAGCATTGCGTAAAGCTTCGGGGTTATCTGCGATAACGCCTAAATCAATAACGTCGCAGTCCAGTTTTTCCAACATCAGGCGAACAGCAAAGCGGTTGGTATCATAAATCTGGCCTTCTTTAAGTGGCTGATCGATGGCTTGCAGTTCATCACCGGTGGAGAAAATGGCCACGTTTAATTTGCGAACCACTTCGATTTCAGCGATTCCCAGAGAGGCAATCAGTGGTAATTGAGCGGTGGATAATTTACTGCCTGCCGGCAATGCTACCGCTCCTTTGGAGATATCTTCGCCTGCCAGACGGATATTCTGGCCCCGTTTGGCGGGTTGAGAGAAAACAACGCCATCATCAGTAACTTCTGTGTGCTCTTGCATAATGACAGTATCAGCATCTGCGGGAACAGGAGCGCCGGTCATCATCCGGATGCAGGTTGTCGCAGGCCATTCTCCCTGAAAAGGCGCGCCAGCCAGTGCTTTTCCTGCCAGAGGAAGAGGAATGTTTCCATGCAAATCGGCATAGCGAACGGCATAGCCATCCATGGCTGAGTTAGCAAAAGGCGGGACATTGATAGGAGAAATAATATTTGCCGCGGTAATCCGCCCGGATGATTGGGTGAGATTGACGGTTTCTGTGTCAGTCAGTGGTGCAACTTGCGTCAGAAGTTTTTCCAGCGCTTGTTCCAAAGAGATCAATTCAGAGGTGTGGCAGTGATCCATAATGGTGCTCCCAGATAGTATTTTGTAATAGCACCATTATGGCAGAGATCATCATATGTGTTAGTTATATTAAACTTTAATCATTGCTAACATGTCTTCACCGTCTTCATCCATACCGACCTCAACGAAACCAAAGCTGGCGTAAAAATTTCGCGCTATAGGATTATTCGGTTTGTAACAGATTTCGATCTCTTCCAATCCATCTGTTCGCCTAATTTCATCAAGGGCCAACAGCATTGCTTTGCGTCCAATACCTTTGTTTTGATAGTGTCGATCCACCATAAATCGCCAAATTGATACTCTCCGGTCCGTCTCAGGTACCCACATAAAGAATCCGACAGGTTTGTCGTCTAAGCAAATGGTGCGTATTTGGTATGAGGGATTGAATTTTGATTCAACCAGTGACCACGTATTGTCTGCGACATATTCGTACTGGTGATCGGCTACGGTTAGATCACAGACATCTTCATAATTATCCTGATTCACATCAGTAAGGGTTATATGCATGCAATATCCTTTGAGAATTAGCTCATTTTGGCAAAGATGAACATGTGAATTATCTAACGTTTACTTAGAGTAAATAGCTGGCTGCTGTAGTAGGTCCGATCGAATCTGAAGTCAACCAGCTATCAATATTTACTATGCTATCAGATAAATTTTATAAAGTTTGACCGCTGTCAATCTTGATGATCTGCCCTGTCATTGCTTCTGCTTTTAGTAACATCAAGGTTATTTCTGCGACATCTTCTGGTGTCGAGATGCGTTCTAAAGGCAAATTTGCACAGAGGGTTCGCATTTTCTCCTCCAATCCTTTCCACCACCGGGTTTCGACCGCGCCTGGTGCCACGCAGTTAACCCTTATTGATGGAGCCAACGCACGGGCCAATGATCTGGTGAGCCCGTGAATAGCTGATTTGGAAACCGCATAGGGAATAGAAGAACCATAGCCGGTTTCGCCAGAGATACTACCGACATTCACAATAGCACTACCCGCTCTTTTCCTAAGATAAGGTGCTGCATACCGGCAACAATGAAATGTGCCTTTCACGTTAACGTCAAGAATGGTATCCCAAATATTGTCGGATAGAGATTCGAGATCATCAAATTGAAGTTGCTTTGTTGTCCCGGCATTATTAATCAGGTAGTCGATGCCGTTAAATTTTTCGGCAACAGTGTTGATCATTGCCTGCACAGCGGATTCGTCGGTAACATCGGCTTTTATTGCTATGGCTTGCCCTCCGTCCCGGATAATAGATTCGGTTGTTTCCTGAGCGTCAAGTTCACTTTGTGAATAGATAACTGCCACAGCAGCACCTTGTTTCGCCAGCATGATACTGATAGCCCGTCCTATACCGGTTCCACCTCCGGTAACAATGGCTGTCTTACCTTGGAATTCTTTATACATAAAAAGCTCCTTATTAATAATATTGGTACACACAACATGACAAATCATACATTTCTGGCAGCGGCTTGACAGTATCATTATGGCATTATTGAGAGCAGGCTCAGTTTATGTTGCGCGGTAACAGCTTGATTTAACCTTAGGAAAGGTGAATGAATAGAGCGGAGCACAAGATTTCAAATACTGTGTCGTTCCGGATACTGTAACTCAAGGCTTACTGAATACTTTATTAAGGGGAAGAAATAATTTACGTTTTTATGTAAATTTTATTAACAAGAAGAGTGTATTGCATTTGATTTTTGTTATAACTTGTGAAAAACAAATTAAAAAATGATGTTTTCATGACAATGAATAATTCAATTTCTTCCCAGACGAACCATCGCTATCAGGCTTTTCATATCGCAATGAGTGGTTTTTTGGCACTGGTTGTTGCTATGGGAATTGGACGTTTTACCTTCACTCCTCAAGTTCCCTTAATGATCGCAGAATCCCAGCTTAGTCTGACTGGTGCGGGTATTGTCGCAGCTTTTAACTATCTGGGATATTTGGCGGGTTCCTATGATGCGATGCAGGCGCGCCGTTTTATTGAATATCGGCTCTGGGCAGGATTATGGGGGACGGTAATTATCACGTTGCTTTCTGCGCTACTGGATGGACCGATATTACACAGTGTCGCCCGTTTTGTTATTGGCTGGGCAAGTGGTTTGACATTAGTGCTGGTGGCGGCATGGGTAAATGAGCAGTTAGCCAGCTTGAACCGTCCTGCGTTGGGTGTCGCCATATTTGCGGGACCAGGAGTCGGGATATTCGTTACTGGTATTCTTGCTGTCGGGATTCAGGCATGGCAACTGAGTGCTGCCGAAGCATGGCTGTTGTATGGTATTGTGGCGCTGATTTTTAGTATCTATATTAGTCGGCATCTGCCCCGTAGCGGTAAACTGCACCGTTCACAAATTGAGGTGAAGAAGCTGATTTGGACACCCGCAATTAAGCGGTTGGTATGGAGCTACAGTTTAGCGGGATTTGGTTATATTTTACCTGCCACTTTTCTTTCGCAAATGGCAAGTGATCGTTTCCCTGGCAGCTTGTTTGCTCAGTTTGTCTGGCCGATATTTGGTGGTGCCGCAGTTATCGGCATCGGTTTCGCTGTTCTGACCCGTCATATGCTGACAACTCAAATCCGGCTGGCAATCACTTTATGGATCCAGGCGGTGGGGATTCTTATCGCTGAGATTGTCCCGGGAATAAGTGGCTTGGCATTAAGCGCTTTATTGATTGGGGGTGGTTTTATGTGCGCGGTGCAAATGACGTTTCAGTATGGGCGTGAGCTGGCACCAGAACATAGCCGTTATATGGCGGGGTTGCTGACGACGGGATATGCTATCGGGCAGCTTGTTGGGCCAGCGTTGTCAGCGCTTTCCACCGCGATAACCGGGAAACTGGAGCCTGCGCTGTATGTGGCATTTATTACATTGATGATTGCCGGGTTGTTGGTTTGTCACAGGAAGAAACCTGTTGTTGAAATTCGTGTGTAAAAAATCCATCTGATTGCCCTCGGAAAAGCTTGGTTTTCAGGGCTGGGAGGAGGGGCTGCGACTTTCCCACTCACTGATTCTTTTTGCATTCTCACATTGTCCTTTGTATCTTGTTAATCTATGAAACGTGCATACCAGTATCAATTCTACCTAACACCGGAACAAGCCGAGCTTTTAGCCCGGACGTTCGGTGGTGTGCGTTTCATCTATAATTCAATTTTACTCCCCGCCAGATAATGGAAAGTAATCCCTTTGGAGAAAATAATGTCATCCCTAAGTAAAGAAGCCGAGCTTGTGCATTCGGCGCTGGAAGCTCGAGGTCTTGAAACGCCTCTTCGTGGTCAGGCATTGGCACCGGAAGTGCGCAAAGTGCGGATTGAGGAGCATATGACGGAAATTATGCAGCTGTTGAATCTTGATCTAAATGATGACAGTTTGGCGGAAACCCCCAGTCGTATTGCGAAAATGTATGTTGATGAAATTTTTTCAGGGTTGGACTACAGTAATTTCCCGAAAATCACATTGATAGAAAATAAAATGAAGGTGGATGAAATGGTGACGGTGCGTGATATCACGTTAACCAGCACCTGTGAACATCATTTTGTGACTATTGATGGTAAGGCGACTGTTTCCTATATCCCGAAAGATAAAGTGATTGGGTTATCTAAAATTAACCGCATTGTGCAGTTTTTTTCGCAACGCCCACAGGTACAGGAACGTCTGACACAACAGATCCTGATTGCATTACAGACACTGCTTGGTACCAATAATGTTGCCGTATCTATTGATGCGGTCCATTACTGTGTGAAAGCCAGGGGCATCCGTGATGCAACCAGTACCACGACAACGACATCCTTGGGTGGGTTGTTTAAATCCAGTCAAAATACCCGTCAGGAGTTTTTACGCACGACACGCCATTTGTAATTTTTACATCGGGATATAAAAATGACCCGCCAGAGAATTGATTCACTGGACAGTATTCGTGGTCTGGCGATTCTGGGGATATTGTTACTCAATATCTCCGGTTTTGCTTTGCCATCCGCGGCTTATTTGAACCCGGCATATAATGGTTCAGCCTCTGCAACAGATTTGATTATCTGGTTTGTACTCAATATCTTTGCTCAGGGAAAATTCTTGTGTATTTTTGCCTTTTTATTTGGTGCAACACTGGAGCTACTATTACCAAGGGGCAAAGTCTGGAATTACCCACGATTAATCATACTTGCCCTGATTGGCGGGATACATGGTATCCTGTTCTGGGATGGTGATATTTTACTCTCTTACAGTTTGACTGGTTTTTTTAGTTTTCATCTGATTAGTCAAAATAGCGCTAGCAGCCGGTTATTTATGAAAGGCGCTGTTTTTTATCTGATCGGATTAGTGCTGTTATTTATTCTTGGTTTTTCTTCCAGAGGTGAATCTAACGATGCCTGGCGACCGACTGAATTCCATATGTTATACGAAACATTCTGGAAAACAGGTGGTGGATGGCTGGCAATAGAAGAACGTTTTAATCAGGTCATGTTGATGATGGTCATGCTGTTTGTTCAGCATGGCTGGCAACTGATCGGCATTATGTTATGTGGTGCCGGATTAGTGCGTAATGGCTGGTTGAAAGGTGAATTTCCGGTGAGCCATTATCGAAATATGGCGCTATTGCTGATACCACTCAGTGTTGCTGTCCAGATATTCTCTGTGGCGCTCCAATATGCGCATGACTGGGATTACTTTTGGTCAGGTATTGTTGGCTATATCCTTTCTGAGTTGGTAACGCCATTTCAGGCACTGAGTTATATGGCACTGATATATGGTTTCTGGCCGGTAATTTCATGCTGGCGGATTAATCGCTGGCTCAGGCAGGTTGGACGAATGGCGATGAGTAATTATTTACTGCAAACTTTAATCTGTACTGCATTGTTTTATCACTTTGGATTATTTGCTCAACTCAATCGCCTGGAGTTACTGGCATTGATTCCATTTATTTGGACAGTGAATATTCTTTTTTCATGTTGGTGGTTACGCCGTCACCGGCAAGGGCCATTGGAACAGCAGTGGCGAAATACTACGGCAGCATTGGCACGCTCCTTTTAGGCTGGGTTTTGTCCATTTCCTGTAATTCTTCCGGGGTGACCGCTGGATAATCGGTTATACCTTCTGGTACTTTATGCGGGGCAGGAATTGGGATCAAAGGACCGAGGAAACGCGGTTCGCGTTTCAAAATATAAAGATCAGTTAACGCGCCAAGGCGGGCAATTATTTCACGTAACCGAACAGTAATCATATTTTTAGGTGTGGAAACGGCATAGCACTGAGCGTCAATGCCCATATGTATAGCGATAAACAGCGCCCGTTCGCAGTGAAATCGTTGAGTGATAATCGTAAAATCATTGGTGTCAAAAACTTTACGGGTTCTGACTATCGAATCAAGCGTTCTGAAACCCGCAAAATCCAGCACAATGTTTGTGGCAGGAATACCTGCTTTCACTAAATCCCTGCGCATGGTGACAGGTTCGTTATAACTTTGCTGGGCGTTGTCGCCACTCAGTAATAGATATTTGATTTTGTCGCTGTTATAAGCATTAACTGCACCTTGAATGCGGTACATATAATACTGATTGGGGGCACCAGAATGGTAGTATTTAGACGTCCCAAGCACCATACCTACTTCACGTTCAGGAAGTTTTTTGAGGTCATCAAAAATATAAGGGGCCGTTTTCCAGCTAATCCAGCGGTCAAGTGCAATAGCGGTGAGCGTCAGCGTCCCTGCGATGAATAACAGACCAATTATCAGGCGCTTCCACATGCTTTTGCCTTTAATATGTATCAATGACTAATATTGACTAAAGGCTACTTTACCTGAAATTCCGAAGCAAGTTTTCTCTATAAGAAAAAAGGCTGACAGTGGTTTTTTGTTGTCTGTTTCTTGCTATTTTGTCCCGCCGCAGTCGGCAGGCATCGCGTCAGGGACGTCAGATGGTGGCCTTGATTCACATTTCCTGTCTTTAAGGCGTTGTAGTGGCTGCGGATATACCGTAAAATCCGATTCTTAATGTAAGGGAACAGTCAAATGTTGAGATTGAAAAAATATCGGAAGATTAAGACATTAAAATAAATTCGATAACAATATTCAGGTTAAGAATATGTATATTCTTTTTGTGAATTCTGGCATGTTATTTTTGATTTTTACATGTTTTACTTTATACTCAATATTGATGTTAAATAATAATATATTGCCGGAACTGTTTCTGCGATAGATATGCCTATTCTAATCTGCCAGGGATTTATGAGAGATTATGTTGTCTATTTATCATTACCATTGAATATTAAATTGATTATTCTTGAAGTTATAGTAAAGCTTGTAAAATAAAATTATTGTCATTAGATCTTTCTCTATTGTTAAATGTAGAATTAGTTAAATAACTTAAATATATATCTATATCTATTTTGGTGATTAATATCGTGTTGATTAAAAGTGCTTTTACTGGATAGAATATTGGAATTAACATTTTCTGGTGTATTTTTATGTAGGAGATTTTTCCAAAATCATGTTAAGTATAACAAGGTGACTTTTATGAAAAATGAAGTGATTTTATCTAATTCTTTGCAAGAAAGAGATCTCGATAAGTTATTTAATGATGAAGTGTTGGCTATCCATGTGAAAAAGTATGTGGATAGTCATATTTCAGATAAACTTTCTGATTTCTTCCTCTCTCATGAAAATCTAGAACATTATCTTCATGATTTAAAAAAAGGAGATGAAATTGTTTTAGTCGATTATGGAGTTGATAGAGTTGGTGTGCCTTATAACTCAACTTTTGGCAAACCCAAAGATAGTGATAGTTATAAAAGATATTTTGAGAATGCATTACCCGCAATAAGAAACGTCAGAAATTTCTGTGCTCCAATGCTGGCACCTTTCGATAAATTTCGTTTAGAACTGGATGAAGTATGGTCTGCGGGGGCCAGTATTGCAAATTTTGAAAATAAAAAGATGCATGCAGGGATTGCCAGGGTCATGAGAAGACCAGAACTCTCTATCATGTCTGAAATACAACCTCACTTTGATGGTCTTCAACAACAATCTGTCAATTTGCTAGGGCAATTTTCTGTAAACATATATATAAAAGTACCTGTAAGTGGAGGGGAATTAGAGTTGTGGGATGTTCCAGCTATTCCTATTACCGAGTTGATTGAAGATAGTTCAGAATATGATTGGCGAGGTTCTCTTCCTCCCTCTATTTGTATTAAGCCAGAATTGGGAGATTTAATAATAATAAATACCAGGAAACCCCATGCAATTCGTAGCTTTTCTGAGGGAAGCAGAATATCATTGCAAAGTTTCATCGGCGTATCACCAAATAAACATTTAATGTTATGGGATTAATGATATTGTTGGTGTAATTAGCATATTGGGAATGTTTTTTCTTTTAGGGATTGGGAGTGTCAGATCCCAATCCTATAAATATGGAAATTATGTCAAAATACCTGAATGTAAATTATCTTCATGCTGTTTTTGGGTTTTTTTACTGGTATTGTTTATTTGTTATTTTTGGGATGATTATTAACTAATGTTATTTTATGCTTGTTATGATTTTTTAGCTACATTTATGGTAATTTGGTTTTGTATTATTAGTTTCGTGAATAAGAGAAATGAAGAAAATAGAATTATCATATTAAATTCGTAAAATATTTTTTTGGGCTGTGAGTGTGCAACTCAATAATACTATATCAGTTAAGTATAATTTGGTGAAAATTGCTATAAACCTTCGGCCAATGTGGGCGGAAATATAAGGCAAAAATCTTGAAGGGTTTTCAGATAGTAAAATGCCGCAATGAATATGCGGCATAGAGGTATAGTGGTTTTAAAGGCTGCGGTGCTCGTCGTTTCTGCCTTCCGGGCTTGTGTCTGACTCGCCAGGGACGAGTAACAGCCGCTGATGTGGGGAGCACCTTGCCCGATCCGGGCGGATAATAGTCACAATGAAGTCCGTTTATATATGCGATATTCCGGTTTCCAAAAGTTACGTTCAATCGCTTCATCCAACGCACCGTCTGACGTGACAGTCGCAACACCTTGTATTTGCGCTTCTTTTGCAACTTGTTTTGCAATTTTGCGAGAAACTTCCTGAATATCATCAATGAGTGGTAGTAACGGACCTGTACCCTTTTTCGCCAATGGTGAACAATCAGCCAGTATTCGACTTGCCGTCATCAACATACCATCAGTGACGAGTTTGGCTCCGGAGGCAATAACACCTAAGCCAATTCCAGGGAAGATATAGGCGTTGTTACATTGAGCGATCGGATACTCTTGATCTTTGTATTTTACCGGATTGAATGGGCTACCTGTTGCAACCAAGGCTGCGCCATCTGTCCAGTTGATAATATCTTCAGGACGGGCTTCAACACGGGAAGTTGGGTTGGATAATGGCATAACGATTGGACGTTCACAGTGTTTATGCATCTCACGGATGATCTCCTCTGTGAACAGCCCCGCTTGACCTGAAACGCCAATTAATACCGTAGGTTTAGCATTACGAACAACGTCGAGCAGAGAGATAGAATCGCTGTTTACATCCCATTTAGTTAAGGAGTCGCTTTTTTGTACCAGCTTGTTCTGGAAATCCAATAAATTTGGCAGTTTATCTGTCAGTAAACCGAAACGATCAACCATGAAAATACGGGCGCGAGCTTGTTCTTCACTTAAACCCTCAGATTTCATCTGGGCGACAATCTGCTCTGCGATACCGCAACCGGCTGAACCTGCTCCCAGGAAAGTGACAGTTTGATCTTTCAATTGACGACCGGCAGCACGGCTGGCTGCAATCAGGCTACCCAGTGTGACAGCGGCGGTTCCCTGAATGTCATCATTAAAGCAACAAATCTCATGGCGATAGCGGTCGAGCAGGGGCATGGCATTTTTTTGCGCGAAATCTTCAAACTGTAGCAGCACATTTGGCCAGCGGCGTTTAACGGCCTGAATAAATTCATCAACAAATTCATCATATTCTGCGCCGGTAATACGCGGATGGCGCCAGCCCATATATAACGGGTCATTCAGGCGCTGGGGGTTGTTTGTTCCCACATCCAGAACTACCGGTAGTGTATACGCCGGGCTGATACCACCACAGGCGGTATATAGGGAAAGTTTACCAATAGGAATACCCATACCGCCGATACCTTGGTCACCCAGACCAAGAATACGTTCACCATCGGTGACAACGATAACTTTTACATTTTGTTTAGTCGCATTTTGCAGCATGTCATCAATATGCGTTTTATTTGGATATGAGATGAACAAGCCACGGGCGCGGCGGTAAATATCAGAAAAATGTTCACAAGCTTCACCAACCGTTGGGGTATAAATGATTGGCATCATTTCGCTCAAATGTGCATCCAGCAGGCGGTAGAACAGAGTTTCGTTAGTATCTTGAATATTTCGCAGATAAATGTGTTTATCTGCATCATTTTTGAAATCAAGATACTGCCGATAGGCGCGTTCAGCTTGTTCTTCGATGGTTTCAACCGCTTCCGGTAATAAGCCATGAAGGTTAAAGTTGCCGCGTTCTGCTTCGGTAAAGGCGCTGCCTTTATTCAGCAAGGGAAATTCCAGCAGGATGGGGCCAGAATAGGGAATATATAATGGACGTTTACTTTCGTGTTCCAGTTCCATGAATCTTACTCTTTGAACTAAATGGATAATAAGGTCAGTTATAGATCCTAAAAGATAGGAAAAATATGTACAGCAAATGTTACTTAATTAGAGGTATTATGAGTAAAAATGAGAGATAACGTCCAGATTTAGTTAATAAATAAAATGTTACGTTAACCACTTTTGTAGGAGAAAATCCTCCATTAGGGTCATTTCTTCGACACTTAAGCGACGAGAATTATTGACAATTTGGCCGATAACTTTACGTGATACGCTCATAGCGTCAGCCAATTGCTGCTGAGTAATATTCATCGGCTTTAAAAATTCTTCGTTAAGCATCTCGTCAACGGTAGTCGGTTCTGCCGTAATAGTATCCATAGTGTCCCCCATTAATATTTGTGCGGATCTAGATAAACATCATATGCGGCACCATCACGCCAGCGAAAAATAAGCCGCCACTGGATAAGCGCATTTTTCACTGAATTTAGAACGTGTGGTACTCAAATTTACTGCATCCTAGTGCAGCAAGTGTGGATTGCGTTGCACTTTGTTGGGATAAATTGCTGTTTTTTTCCTCAACTAATACTGCTTTTTCGATGGACAGACAATCACCACCAGAAATATTCATCAGGATCAGGGCAGATTGCAATGGGGGTAAGCTTGGGTTAAAAGCGGCATTTTCTACATAACGCCCAGGATAGATTTTTCCATCTTTTCCCAGCAGTGCTGTACCACTGTATGAATTGCTGTATGGGGCATGGCTTCGGTTTGCCGCATCCAGTGCGGTTAGTACCAATTCATCAGTGGTTTCTATTTGATAACCATGATTAACCGGATCCATCAACAGGGTAGTGATACCCAGATCGTTTGGACCAAAGGAATCTGGCAAATAGTCACCTAATGTCAAAGATTCTTGTTTTGGCAAGTGGATCTCTAATTGTGTGCCACTATTAAGTTCATTCATAAACTGGCGACAGTGACCGCATGGAGAGTAATTAACCGTGATAGAGGTCAGTTTTTTCTCACCACGTAACCAGGCGTGAGTAATAGCACATTGTTCAGCATGAATAGTTTGCTGTAATGGCACATTGGTAAATTCCATATTGGCGCCGAAGTAGAGATTTCCGCTTTCGCCACGGGCAATTGCGCCGACATTAAAATGTGATATCGGGGCTAGGGAGCATGCCGCTGCGAGTGGCAGTAGGGCGATAGCCAATGTGTTATCGTCAAAGCTGCAGGTTTTCTTGACAGATTCAGCTTGTTCAGCCGTGAACATGGCAGGAAAATCGTCGTTTCCTGCATAGGGAGAAAGCGCATCCTGTAGTTTAGATGGCAACTGTGCCCAGATAGAGCGAAAGCGAGCTTGCATAGAATGATCTCCAAATTAACTTAAGGTCATTCTAGGCGCTCTGATCAGATTTATAATGTGATTAATGTCACATAAATAATGAAAACTATGTAATTAAATCCGGTAATTGAAGGATTTATATCAAATTTTTCAACTGTTAACTAACCAAATAGATATAACAGCACTGGAAATATAAAAGGGGCGGTCAGTGAAGTAATGATACCGCAGGTCATCAGTGCTAACGAACTGTATGCGCCTTCAACAAAATTGACTTCTGCACAACGGGCGGTGCCCAAAGCATGTGATGCCGTTCCCATTGCCAAGCCACGGGATGCTTTAGTTTTCACCTGCAAAATATCGAACAGGTTATGACCAAAGATTGCCCCAAGAATGCCGACAAAAATGACGCAAGCGGCACTGATTGCCGGAATACCGCCGATAGCATCTGCTACTGCCATTGCTATTGGTGTAGTGACTGATTTAGGTAGTATCGAGGCGGCCATTTCAGGTGTTGCGCCCATCCACAATGCAATAGCAGTACCTGTAACCATAGCGACAATACTGCCGATAAAACAGATACTGATAATGGATTTCCATTGGGCGCGGATTTGGTGCAACTGTTCATATAAAGGAAATGCTAGCGCAACCACGGCGGGCTGGAGCAGATCATTAAGAATTCGGCTGCCGGCGAAATAGTGTTCATAAGGGGTATTGGTTATTAACAATATTGGAATAAGTACAGCAATAGAAACCAATAAGGGATTCAAAATAGGAATTTTGAATCTTAGTGAGAGTTTTCTTGCGGCGTAGAATACAGTCAATGTTAATGGCAGTGACCACCAAATGTGACTTAACATATTTATTTCTCTTGTTTTTCTTGTTCAGTCTTAACTTCTGATGCGGAACCGATAATTGGACGTTCGCGGAGAACATAATGGGAACTGTAAGCAACAATAATCATAACAACTGCGGTGCTGATCAGGCATGAAAGGACAATCGGTAGTATCTGTTGGCTGAGTTGATCGTAATAGTTCATCACGCCTACACCGATAGGCAGAAACAGCAGGGTCATATTTCTCAATAACAGACTGCAACCTAGTTTTGCCCAGTGGGCAGGGATCAATTGGAAAGCCAATAAGACGAACAATATCAACATACCGATAATACTGCCGGGAACAACGATGGGTAACAGGGCAGAGATGGCATTGCCTGCCAACAAACACAGATAAATCAGTACAAATGCTCGCAGGTACTGCCAACCTATAATCAGTACTTCACGAAACGACATAACAAAATTCCTAATTCCAGTGAGGAATTCATCATACAATTAACCCTGGGAATGTGCCATAGATCACATTCAAAAAAGCGGGGACCATTGCTGATCCCCGCTGATAAGATATATTTGCAATAAATTGATTGTTATTTCACTTGCATACCCGGTTGTGCGCCACTGTCAGGACTGAGCAGGAAGATATCTTTTCCGCCAGGCCCAGCTGCCATCACCATTCCTTCAGAAATACCGAAGCGCATTTTACGTGGAGCCAGGTTGGCAACCATTATGGTTAAACGGCCTTCCAGTGTTTTCGGATCAGGATAACTGGAGCGGATACCGGAAAATACTTGGCGAGTTTCACCACCAAGATCCAGCGTCAGTTTCAGCAGTTTATCTGAGCCTTCTACAAAATCAGCCTGTTTGATAAGGGCGACGCGCATATCAACTTTGGCGAAATCATCAAAGGTGATTGTACCCTGAATTGGCTCTTCTGCCAGTGGACCGCTGACTTTTTGTGGTGCGCTGATGCTTTCTTTAGACGCAGTAACCATCGCATCCACTTTATCCATATCAATGCGGTTAAACAGGGCCTTAAAGGTGGAAACCTGATGATCCAGCAGCGGTTGTTCAATACCATTCAAGGTCAGTTCGGTATTCAGGAAAGCTTCTGCGCGTTCTGCCAGACTGGGTAAAACGGGTTTCAGGAAAGTCATCAGAACGCGGAACAGGTTGATGCCCATTGAGCAGATAGCTTGAAGATCCGCATCACGGCCTTCTTCTTTTGCCACAACCCACGGAGCCTGCTCATCCACATAACGGTTTGCCAAATCAGCCAATGCCATGATTTCACGGATTGCTTTACTGAATTCGCGGTTGCTGAACTCTTCTTCAATCACTTTCGCGCTATCAATAAACTTCTGGTAAAGCGCCGGATCAGCGAGTTTATCCGCCAGCTTGCCACTAAAGCGTTTATTAATGAAACCTGCGTTACGGGAGGCCAGATTCACCACTTTGTTAACGATATCGCTGTTAACACGCTGAACAAAATCTTCCAGATTCAGGTCGATATCATCAATACGGGAAGAGAGTTTGGCCGCATAGTAATAACGCAGGCAGTCTGCATCCAGATGATCCAGATAAGTACTGGCTTTGATAAACGTACCACGGGATTTGGACATTTTCGTGCCGTTGACGGTGACGTAGCCGTGAACAAACAGATTTGTTGGCTTGCGGTAACCGCTGCCTTCCAGCATGGCAGGCCAGAACAGGCTGTGGAAATAGACAATGTCTTTACCAATAAAGTGATAAAGGTCGGCGGTGGAATCTTTTGCCCAAAACTCATCAAAGCTCAGATTTCCGCGTTTGTCACACAGATTTTGGAAAGAACCCATATAGCCAATAGGCGCATCCAGCCAGACATAGAAATATTTGCCTGGCGCATCAGGAATTTCAAAACCAAAATAAGGTGCATCACGGGTGATATCCCATTGCTGTAAGCCGGATTCAAACCATTCCTGCATCTTGTTAGCAACTTGTTCCTGCAATGCGCCGGAACGGGTCCATGCTTGTAACATGTCACTGAATGCAGGTAAATCGAAGAAAAAGTGCTCGGATTCACGCATTTTTGGCGTTGCGCCGGAGACAACAGAACGTGGGTTAGTCAGTTCTGTTGGGCTGTAAGTTGAACCGCAAACTTCACAGTTATCGCCATACTGATCTTCTGCCTTACATTTCGGGCAGGAGCCTTTTACAAAGCGATCAGGCAGAAACATCCCTTTCTCAGGATCGTATAACTGAGAAATAGTGCGGTTCTTAATATGACCGTTCTTTTTCAGTTCCAGATAGATTTCAGTTGATAATTCCTGGTTCTCTCTGCTGTGCGTAGAGTGATAGTTATCATAGCTGATTGAAAAGCCAGTAAAATCCTGATGATGCTCTAGGTTCACGGCGGCGATCATCTCTTCGGGAGCAATATCCATTTGCTGTGCTTTCAGCATGATTGGTGTTCCGTGAGCGTCATCGGCGCAGATAAAGTGAACCTCTTTGCCGCGCATTCGCTGAAAACGGACCCAAATATCTGCCTGGATATGTTCCAGCATGTGACCGAGATGGATTGGACCGTTAGCATATGGCAACGCACACGTCACCAATAATTTTTTTGCGACTTGAGACATAGTAGGGATCTGACTTCCAATAAATGAAAAGGGAGTTTGATGTTACCTGATCAAAAAAATTGTCGCTAGGGTAACTCTTGATCTTCGCGAGTTTTATTGGATAAAAATTGAATCAGTGAGTTGGAAGTGGGTTTTTGTCGCGGATCTTATCTGAACGCATTGGGTTCTGTTATGATGAAAAGATGGCTTTTATAGTTAATCATGATAATCAAAGGAGCCGGGATGAACGCAAAATCCCCTGAGCAGACCAATCCTGACCTGCTGAAATCTCAGGTAACAACAATACTTGCTACCTTCACCCATCTGACACTGGAACGCGATCTGACAGCTCTGAAAGTACTGCATCACTGTACGATGCTTGATGATGTTCTACACATTGAATTGATCATGCCGTTTGTCTGGCGGCGTGGCTTTGAAGCCTTGAAAGAGGCGACAACGAAAAAATTGCAGTCAGTGACTGGCGCAAAATCTGTTGCGTGGAAACTGAACCATGATATCAGCACATTACGCCGCGCTAACGATTTGCCGGGAATTAATGGTGTTCGTAATATTTTGGCTGTCAGCTCAGGTAAAGGTGGCGTGGGTAAATCCAGCACCGCAGTAAACCTGGCGTTGGCGTTGGCGCAGGAAGGGGCAAAAGTCGGTATTCTGGATGCGGATATCTACGGTCCTTCGGTTCCGAGCATGTTGGGAACCACCAAAGAACGCCCAACTTCCCCGGATGGGCAGCATATGGCGCCAATTATGACTCATGGTCTTGCCACTAACTCTATTGGTTATCTGGTGACGGATGACAATGCCATGGTATGGCGTGGCCCGATGGCCAGTAAGGCATTGATGCAGATGCTACAGGATACATTATGGCCGGATCTTGATTATCTGGTTATTGATATGCCACCGGGAACCGGTGATATTCAGCTTACGTTGTCACAAAACATCCCGGTCACGGGGGCGCTGGTGGTGACAACGCCGCAGGATATCGCCTTAATTGATGCGATGAAAGGCATTGTCATGTTCCAAAAAGTGAAAGTTCCTGTACTCGGGATCGTTGAAAACATGAGTGCGCATATTTGCGGCAACTGTGGTCACCTGGAGCCTATTTTTGGTACCGGCGGGGCGGAAAAACTGGCCGCTAAATATCATTGCCAACTGTTGGGACAAATTCCTCTGCATATTTCGTTACGTGAAGATCTTGATCGTGGAGAGCCTACTGTTATCAGCAATCCTGATAGTGAATTCACGGATATTTACCGGGAAATTGCCGCGAATATTTCTGCACAGATGTACTGGCAGGGTGAGAAGATACCGACGGAGATTTCGTTCCGCGCTGTTTAATGCCCATATTCGATTAATAGCAACGGGTTATGATTTTCATTACCCGTTTTTTGCGTATAGAAGAAAGAATTCTTTTCAGATTCATCTCTGTTGCAGGGTTTTTATGCGAAACGCTTCGAAAAAAATGAGACTTAATCTTGTTTACACTGGAACAGATACCATTAACTCCCTATAATCTCGCCCGACTCAGCACTCTTAAGTGTTTTGTTCCCCATTTTTTCTAGAATCAGGTTAATCTCTATTATGGCTGACGAAGCACATCAGTGCACAATTGTAGGAATCTCCGGTGCATCTGCCTCAGGTAAAAGTCTCATTGCGAATACACTTTACCGTGAATTACGCGCTCAGGTTGGTGATCATAACATCGGTATTATCCCAGAAGATTGTTACTATAAAGACCAAAGCGATCTATTAATGGAAGAGCGTTATAAGACCAATTATGACCACCCAAGCTCTATGGATCACAGTCTGCTCTTTTCTCACCTGCAAGATTTGAAAGCCGGTAAATCAATTGAATTACCACAATATGATTATGTCGCGCATACCCGCAAGTCAGAAGCGATTCATTTTGCGCCGAAAAGAGTTATTATTCTGGAAGGTATTCTGCTATTGACGGATAAGCGCTTGCGCCAGGAGATGGACTTCTCTATTTTCATTGATACACCGTTGGATATTTGCCTTATGCGGCGTATTAAACGGGATGTTAATGAACGAGGGCGTTCTCTGGATTCTGTGATTGAGCAATATCATAAAACTGTACGTCCAATGTTTCTGCAATTTATTGAGCCATCAAAACAATATGCAGATATTATTGTGCCTCGCGGGGGTAAAAACCGCGTAGCGATTGATGTGCTGAAAGCCAAAATTGGTCAGTTCTGCGAATAATAAAACTTTGCTTGTCAGGCATTGATAAGCATCATCGTATTTGAGTTTAAGAGGGAAATAATGCGACTCTGTGACCGTGACATTATTAAATGGCTTGATGAAGGTAAACTGGTCATTTCTCCACGTCCGCCGATTGAGCGAATTAACGGAGCAACGGCTGATGTGCGCCTTGGAAATCAGTTTCGTGTTTTCCGTGGTCATACTGCCGCGTATATTGATTTGAGTGGCCCAAAAGATGAAGTGGGCGCTGCCCTTGATCGCGTGATGAGCGATGAAATTATCCTGCCTGACGGTGAGGTTTTTTTCCTCCACCCCGGAGAGTTGGCACTGGCTGTCACGTTGGAATCCGTCACGTTGCCTGATGATTTGGTGGGCTGGCTTGATGGACGTTCTTCTCTTGCCCGTCTTGGATTGATGGTGCACGTGACGGCGCACCGCATCGATCCGGGCTGGCATGGTCAGATTGTTCTCGAATTCTATAATTCGGGTAAATTGCCTCTGGCGCTGCGTCCGGGTATGGTGATCGGCGCTTTGAGTTTTGAACCGTTATCTGGCCCGGCTGATCGTCCATATAATCGTCGTCAGGATGCAAAATATAAAAATCAGCAAGGTGCGGTGGGTAGCCGTATTGATGAAGATTAATGTTTTTATCGGTTACTGAGTCGCATTTACCGCTTTAATAAAGCTGAGGAAGTCATGAAAAGATTACTGACGACACTGGTTATTTTGCTGGTCGTGATTATTACCGGTTTGGCGGCATTAGTCATGTTAGTGAACCCGAATGACTTTCGTGCTTATATGGTTAAACAGGTGCAAAAGAAGAGTGGCTATCAGCTTGTTCTGCAAGACAGTATGCGCTGGCATGTCTGGCCAAAACTCAGCATTATTACCGGGCGTATATCATTGACTGCACCGGGAGCGGCGCAGCCAGCAGTGACGGCAGAAAATATGCGCCTGGATGTGGAGTTGTGGTCACTTCTTTCCCATCATCTTGCAGTTAAAGAGGTGATGTTAAAAGGGGCGGTGTTACGATTAACCCCGGAAAGCAAACCGCAGAAAAATGAAAATGCCCCTGTTGCACCGAAAGGGAATACAGCAAATCCTGTCGCTAAAGGGCAACGCTGGAAACTTGATATTGCCAGAATTAAAGTCGCTGACAGTTTGCTTATCTGGCAAAGCGATGATCACGCTCAGTTGAATGTCCGCGATATTAATCTGCTAATGAAACGGGGTGATCAAAACTATATCAGTGTGGAGTTGAGCAGTAAGGTCAGTAAGAATCAGCAAGAACTGGCTTTTAATCTTAATGCAAATGTAGACATTTCTGGTTATCCATATCGTGTGGCCGGTAATATTGGTTCTTTCGATTATCAGCTTCAAGGGGTAGGTATACCCACGGGGGGGATTAGTGGTTTGGGAAAAGTGAATGCGGTTTATCAGAAAAAAACGACAGATGAACCACAAACAATCTCTCTACAGGCCCTGAATTTCACTGCTAATGAGAGTGAGTTGCATGGCAGTATAAAGGCAATATTGGGTTCTCACCCTGATTATCAGATAAATTTATCTTCCCAAAAATTGAATTTGGATAATCTGGTGGGATGGGATTTGCTTCCTGAGGATAATTCAAAAGTTAAACGCCATTACCGAATAGAAAATAGTTCAGCTAAACCGGTGATTGCAGTTTCTAGTCCGGCACAGCCTGATTATGGTGCTGCATTTCTGAATGATTTTGATGCCGATGTGACGGTTAATGCGAACAAATTTATTTATCGGGGAATGGAGATCGACGGCCTGATATTTAAAGCCACGAGTAATGAGGGTATTGCCAAAATTTCTGTTCTGAGTGGGAAATTATTTGGTGGCCATTTCTCCATTCCAACCACTCTGGATGCAACAGGTAATCAACTTAAATTACATACCAAGCCTTTACTGCAAGATATAGAACTGGAACCGGTACTCAAAGCCTTTTCTTTACCACAGACATTTAGTGGTAAATTCAATCTGAATGGCGATTTTTCGGGTAAAGGATATGATGGTTATGCTATTTCGCATATGTGGCATGGTGATCTTGATTTCAGTTTAGTTAATGCCAAAATGCATGGATTGAATATCTCCCAATTGATCCAGCAATCCGTTGCTCGTGCAACGAATAAAGTAAATATCCCTGATGATATGGATAACTTTACCCGTGCCAAAAGGCTTGATATTAAAGCAGTACTTAATCGGGGTGATGTAAAAATCAGTCAGCTTCGTGCTGAATCCGAGCTGCTAAATATTGACGGTCAGGGTGAGGCCAACCTGCTTAAACAAGATGTTGATGTCTCCTTAAAAGTGCAGGTAACACAAGGGTGGAATGCAGATGATGAATGGGTGCGCCGTTTGCGCAAACTGAAAGTGCCGCTGCGGGTTTATGGTAATTGGAGCAATCTGAAATACAACCTTGATATTGAGCAATTGCTGCGTAATGAGCTGGAGGACAAAGCAAAGCAGGCTATCAATGATTGGGTTGAACGTAACAGCAATAAGTAATAAAGAACAATAGGACGCCCTGGAGCATTCGGAGCGCTTTGTTGAACCATTGAAGTTTGCTGGGGTAAACTGCGAAGTTATAATGAATGCCGTCAGGGGACTCAACGCCCGGTACAGTTCATCAGAACTGACCGGGCTTTTCTTTTATTCCCGGAGGAAAATAAGAACTTGGTGATGCTGGTGAAATAGCACCGGGTTATTCTTTATCTTCTTCCTCTGAAACCAATGGTGTAATTTTTACCTTATTAATTCGGTGACTAGTGACTTCCAATGGCTCAAACAGATAATTATCAATCTGCAATTGCTCACCTTGTTGTGGAATATGTTGTGAATGCTCCATCAATAAGCCTGCTAAGGTTTGATATTCACGCTTTTCATCCAGTTGCAAAGGAACATAAAGGATCAAATCATCCAGCGGCATATAACCATTGGCAATCCAGCAGCCATTTTCAGTCGTTTGAATATCATGACGGGCATCCGTTTCTTCGCCATCTACCGGCAGATTACCCGCGATAGTTTCCATGACATCGGTCAGTGTAACGACACCTTCTACAGAGCCAAATTCATCGACGACAAACGCGAAGTGAGTCTGTGCCTGGCGAAACTGCTCCAACGCTTGCAGCAGGGAAAGTTGCTCAGGGAAAATCAGCGGTTGTTTTATCAACGAATGCAAATCAAAAGGCTGTTGATTGAGTTGTTGATTCAGTAAATCAATGACATGGACAACACCTAATGGTTCGTCACTGACATTTTCATCTGTCACGACAATCCGTGTGTGAGGGCTTTTACTCAGGACTTGTGTCAGATTTTCTGCCGGCGCATTGATATCAAGGTATTCCACGTCGTGGCGTGAGGTCATGATACTGTTGACGTTACGTTGCGCCATACCCAGAACCCTGGCAATCATCTGGCGTTCTTGTGGATCAAACACTTCCTGATTATCAGAAATCAGATTGGATGTATGGTTATCCAATTCTGCCTTTTCATGTTTCCCGCTGAGGATACGCAAAACGGCTTCTGCTGTTCTTTCACGCAGTGAGCGGGAAGCAGTAAGAAATCTGCGGCGGTTAAACTGAGCAAACTGGTTCAGGGATTCAATCATAATTGAGAAGCCGATAGCGGCGTACAAGTAGCCTTTTGGTATGTGATAACCAAAACCTTCGGCAACCAGACTGAAACCGATCATCAGCAAGAAGCTCAGACAGAGAATAACGATGGTGGGATGAGCATTGACGAAGGTTGTTAACGGCTTACTTGCCAGTATCATCAAGAACATTGCGATGGTTACCGCTGCGATCATGATACCGATATTATCAACCATACCGACAGCAGTAATCACTGAGTCCAGAGAGAAGACGGCATCAAGGACAATGATTTGCGCGACAACCGTCCAAAATTTAGACGTTTTGCGTTGTTGCCCTGAGTGTACATCTTTGCCTTCCAGTCGTTCGTTTAGCTCCATAGTCGCTTTGAATAGCAAGAAAAGGCCACCCACCAGCATAATCAAGTCACGGGCACTGAATGGATGTTGCCAAAGCGTAATTAATGGATTCGTTAGCGTTATCAGCCAGGAGAGACTAAAAAGCAACACGACACGCATCAGTAGTGCACAGGTCAACCCTGTGATACGCGCTTTGTCTCTTAGTTTTTCAGGAAGTTTATCTGCCAGAATGGCAATAAAGACCAGGTTGTCGATTCCGAGGACGATTTCTAGAACGATAAGAGTAACCAGTCCAGCCCATATCGTCGGATCTGCGATCCATTCCATACAGTTTGTTTTACCTTCTTAATATGACGGCTTATGCCGAATAATGAATAATGGGCATTGACTCATCAAATTTCAATAGTTGATTTTTCATCTGAGGAAGTTTTTTTCAAAAAATAAGTTATGGCGGGATTGATAGCACCAATAACTATCCACTGAGCCTAATCCTGAGTTAACATGTGATCACATTAACAAATTGCATACTAATGATAATTAATGTGCAAGTATTATCATCAGACAGGAGTTATTCATGTCCAAGCAGCAGATTGGTGTTGTCGGTATGGCGGTGATGGGGCGTAACCTGGCACTGAATATTGAAAGCCGTGGTTATTCCGTATCTATATTTAATCGTTCAAGTGATAAAACTGACGAAGTGATTGCCGAAAATCCAGGGAAAAAATTAGTTCCAAGTTACACTATTGAAGAATTTGTCGATTCACTGGAAAAACCGCGCCGTATTCTGCTTATGGTTAAGGCTGGCGAAGCAACCGATAAAACTATCGCTTCACTGACTCCGCATCTGGATAAAGGTGACATTTTGATTGATGGTGGTAATACCTATTTTCAGGATACTATCCGCCGTAACCGGGAGCTTTCTGCTCAGGGCTTTAATTTTATCGGTACAGGCGTTTCCGGTGGTGAAGAGGGAGCATTGAAGGGGCCATCGATCATGCCTGGCGGTCAGAAAGAGGCGTATGAACTGGTTGCGCCAATTTTGCAAGAGATCGCGGCTAAAGCGGAAGGTGAACCTTGTGTGGCATATATTGGCCCAGATGGTGCCGGCCATTATGTGAAGATGGTCCACAATGGGATTGAATACGGTGATATGCAGCTCATTGCAGAAGCTTATTCTTTACTGAAAAATGCCCTGAATCTGAGCAACGAAGAGTTGTATGAGATTTTCACTGATTGGAATAATGGTGAACTGAGCAGCTATTTGATTGAAATCACGGCTGATATTTTCCGTAAGAAAGATGAAGCAGGCCAATATCTGGTTGATGTGATTGTGGACGAAGCAGCAAATAAAGGGACTGGTAAGTGGACCAGCCAGAGCTCTCTGGATTTGGGTATTCCATTGACGCTGATCACTGAATCTGTATTTGCACGTTATATCTCTTCTCTGAAAGATCAGCGAGTTGCCGCCGCTAAAGTTTTGAGTGGGCCGCAAGCACAGTTGTTCAAAGGTGATAAAGCTGAATTTGTTGAGAAAGTGCGTCGTGCACTCTATCTGGGTAAAATCGTTTCATATGCTCAGGGCTTTCAGCAATTGAAAGCGGCATCTGATGAGTACCAATGGAAGCTGAATTACGGTGAGATTGCTGGAATTTTTCGCGCCGGTTGCATCATTCGCGCTCAATTCCTGCAAAAAATTACTGATGCATATAACGAAAATGCAGATATTGCTAACCTGTTACTGGCACCTTACTTTAAGAAAATTGCTGATGAATATCAGCAGGCGTTGCGTGATGTCGTCTCTTATGGTGTGCAGAATGGTATCCCGACTCCTACTTTTTCCGCCGCTATTTCTTACTACGATAGCTACCGTTCAGCCGTATTGCCAGCAAACCTGATTCAGGCACAACGTGACTACTTCGGGGCTCATACTTATAAACGTACTGATAAAGAGGGTGTTTTCCATACTGAATGGATGGAGTAGATCCTGCTATTACCGATTGACCAGAAGAGTGAAGCGTTTGTATTAGGTATGATGTAGTTTTAGCTTCCTCGATAATTCTGGATGCGCCGTTGCGGTTTTTTTATCGTGTGCTGCAACGGTGTGGCTTAAATTAATTTTCAGAATATGATTTATCTGAGAGTGATGATTGTCACATTAATCCCGAATGACGAAATGGCGGCAGTACTAATGCAGTACTAATAATGTGAAAATCAGAACGGCTATTTCCTGCATGAACCAGTCTCAGATTCTCAGGGAAATTGAGACCTTTATCAATGATTGCAATGCCATGTGCATCATAAGAAAAATAGAGTGATCCGTTATCAATATATTCTCTGATATTGACATCTCTTATGTATATTACCTTGATAGTTTTTTCTTTGAAAAACGTTACACCTGTGATTAATTCTTTTTTCATTTTTTCTACTCTTCAAAGTTGATGTGAGTAATATATAGATGGTAGATTTACATAATAAATGCAATATATTGTTATAAATATGAAAGCTTGATATTTACAGTAAGGTTTTTACTGTAATTTTAGTATTCTCATTTAATATGAATATTTTTCATTAATAATATTACGTAAATACCTATAAATAGATATATAATAATGGAATGGTTGGGTTTTTTGATAATTCATAAGATAATCGTTAGATGAGTATTTTTCTGAAAAGAGGAATAGATAAAAATGAATTATCGATTATTGAAAAATTTACTGTTTCGGCAGAAGAGATTACGACCTGTTTTTTATCATTATTTACTACAAGTTATTTATTACATATTGATAAATAAAAAAATAATTTATGGTATCAAAGTCTTTGATGACCATGGAATACACCGTTGCGGTTGATGATATGCCGCAACGGTGGTACTTAAATTTTCAGAACGTAGCCTGTCTGAAAACAAGGATTAATTATTATTACATCATGCCCGGATTAGAACGAAAAGTCGGTACTGATGATATGAATATCAAAACGGTTATTACCTGCGTTGACTATTCTCAGATTTTTAGGGAAATTAGCCTTCTCATCAATAGTAACAACACCATTTTCATCACGATGAAAATAGAATGATCCGTTATTAATATATACTCCAGTATGGGTATTCCTTATTGCAATAGCAGTGACTAACTCTATATTATATGGGAGTATGCCAACGAGCGCATAATCATCATCAGTCGTCGTTTCAACTGGGCCTACGCAATATGTATTTGTGAACATGGAAAATCTTATACCTGAATTGGTGTCATCAATGATTCTTAATGCAACCAGGCATGTATCCTTTGGTGCGACTTTAAATTTAGATAATCCTTTAATTTCTCTATCAATATCTGGATGATCATATTCCCATTCACGATAACGTTGGCCTGGTTCCCAATTACTATAATGACGCCACGCATAGACTTTTGATAGCGTTCCAATTTGTACTGAACGAAATCTATCGTTGAGATCGTAAGGCAGTGGAATAATGCTATCGTTTTCTGGATAATGATGCTCTTCTCCTCGATAGTATTTTCTATCGAAAAAAGTTGCACCTGTAACTAATTTATCAGTCATATTTCTTTACTCCTTAAAAAACTTATTTTGGAAAAATGTAATCTTTCTTTCTGAAAGCAAATTTAGAATACAATGAGTATGGGGTTTTTGTATTTAATAAAATATAATGAACAGATATATTAAATTGTTGCCAATATAACGTTAATATAATTGACATGTCATTTTGTGGCTAAAGGTTGAAATAAAGGTTCTGAAATTAAAATAATTGAAAATTCCTATCAAGAAATACCTTTATTTGGGTGGAGAATTATCCCCTAATGTAATTGATAACTTTTTGTATATGACTAAATAGTGAATAATTAGATATTCATGGTATTTGATAATTATATCTGCCTGTTAAATGTTTATATAATGTAAAAATAATGATAATCATTATCTAATGATATGAATTTGCGGGGGGGAATAGTTACTTCTTTAAATGAAAAAGCTTAAAGTATTATCTTAAATAGCCTATTTCTATAGGCTATTTAATTAATTTTCCGTCATTGAATTGAGAATTATTTGCTTACCTTAAGTTAGCAATGAAATTTACTCATGACATTTCTTCAACTTCAATCGGCCTATTATCACTTTAATTTTCCGTAATTGTATTTATTCGGTCCGCCGAAAATTCACCAGTTCAGGTTGTGCAATTCGGTGATAATCTTTGGTGTTGAGAATGACAGAGTATTCAAGGCTGCCGGCATTAAAGGCCAGTTCATCAAAACGTTCAAACAATAAAGGGTCTGCAACCAGTTTTAGATCTGGATGGAAACTGAAAGGAGGAATAGCCCCGAACACACATTGGGTTAGTTCGGAAACTTCTTTAGGACTTGCCAAGGATGCACGAGTGCCACCGAGCTGTTTTGCCAGTAACAAGAGATCAGCTTGTTGATCCGCAGGCAGTACAGCAAGTACATATTGACGGAATCCTTCTCCTTTAACGTGACAAACTAATCCTTTAGCTCCTTGTCCAAGTTGTGTACCACGGATTTTTGCAACGTCTTCAGAGCGCCCTGCGGTTGGATGTTTCATCACCCGATAACGGGCATGATGATCATCCAGTAACACAGTCAGACGGTTAAATATTTCGTTAGAGGACAAAATAAACTCCTAAGCAATAGTGTAATGAATTGATATATGATCTTTTTCAATTATTGGATTTATTATATTTATATTAAGACATATTACCAACCAGAAAGGTTATAAAGCTGGCATTTGAATGGATATCATCTGATTCTATCGAGGTATATATTTATATTTTTTAAGTTATACGACTTAAATAGAGTTATTATTTATATTTGTTGCAAGAGAATTGTTTATGTTTTCATATTAAAACTATTTTAATATTAAGGAGTTGCTAATGATGACAACGAATTTTTTTATGCCATTGGTAAATATGATAGGGGTGGGCTGTCTGGTTGAAGCGGTAAATTCGATGAAAGATTATGGTTATAAGCAAGCATTTATTGTGACTGACCATGTTTTAAATGAAATTGGAATAGTAGCAAAAGTTCAATCTTTGCTGGCAGATGTGGGTATTGAGAGTGTGGTCTACGATGGGACTCATCCGAATCCGACGACGGTTAACGTTTTTGAAGGTTTGGATATTCTGCGTCAGCATAACAGCGATTGCATTATTTCTTTAGGTGGTGGTTCACCACATGATTGCGCAAAAGCCGTCATGTTAGTGGCAGCTAACGGTGGAGATATTCGGGATTACGTAGGTACTGATCGTTCATCTAAGCCACATTTGCCATTAATTTCTATCAATACTACTGCGGGTACCGCATCAGAAATGACGCGTTTCTGTGTTATCACGGATGTGGAGCACCAGGTAAAGATGGTTATTGCTGATAAAAATATCACACCTGTTTTGTCCGTGAATGATCCGGAATTGATGGTGGGAATGCCGAAAAGTTTAACCGCAGCGACCGGAATGGATGCAATGGCTCATGCGGTTGAATCCTATGTCTCTCTTGGGGCTAATCCAATAACGGATGCTTGTGCGTTGAAAGCGATCACGATGATTAGCCAATCTCTGCGTCACGCAGTAGAAGATGGGAGTAACATAGAAGCCCGTGAGAACATGGCTTATGCACAATTTTTGGCAGGTATGGCATTTAATAGTGCATTGCTTGGATATGTTCATGCCATGTCTCACCAGTTGGGTGGTTCCTATGATTTACCCCATGGTGTATGTAATGCTGTTTTATTGCCGCATGTTCAAGAGTTCAACGCCAGAGTGTCTGCTGGTCGTTTGAAAGACATTGCGGCTGCTATGGGGGTAGATGTAAGAACGATGAATGATCAGCAAGGGGCGGCGGCATGTATTGCTGAAATTCGTCAGTTGTCAAAAGATATTGGCATTCCGGCTGGTTTGGCTGAACTGAATGTCAAACCAGAAGATTTACCAATGATGGCAACAAATGCCTTGGAAGATATCTGTTGTTTGACTAATCCCGTTCAGGCTACCCATGAAGAAATCGTTGCAATCTTCAAAGCGGCTATGTGATCTGGTTTATCCATAGAGACCCAGGCGGGAAATGGTCAGCTTATCGCCATTGTAGAGATCTTTTAAATCAATGGCGGTATCAGCTTTACATATTAACCGCCAACTGCCTCACCTTTCCCGTAATCGGCGAATGACACAACTGAGATCCAGATTTTGGTCTTGGAGAAGAACCATCAGGTGGTACATCAGGTCTGCGGCTTCATTCGTTAGCTCTTCTCTGTTATTAACCGTCGCGGCCAAAGCGGTTTCTACACCTTCTTCACCCACTTTCTGGGCGATTCGTTTAGTACCGCTGGCATATAACTTTGCGGTGTATGAGTGGTCAGGGTCTGCGGTTTTACGGTCAGCCAGTAATTTTTCAAGCTGATAGAGAAATCCCCATTCAGTTTGTGCCGGAGCAAAGCAGCTGTTTGTACCAAAATGACAGGTAGGACCGATCGGGTCAGCGAGTGCTAACAGGGCATCATTGTCACAGTCAGGGTAGATATTGACCAAATTAAGAAAATGGCCGGAGTTTTCACCTTTGGTCCACAGACGCTGTTTGCTACGGGAAAAGAAAGTGATTTTACCCGAGTTGATAGTGGTATTAAGGGCTTCTTTATTCATATAACCCATCATGAGGACATCACCAGATACCGCATGTTGTACGATAACCGGCATCATGTAGGTGACTTTTTCCCAATCCAATTCTTCGATTTGTTGTTCGGTCAGCAAGTTCTTATCTCCACGTTTTGTTGTGCAAGGTACTGTTTCAATTCACCAATATTAATAATATGTTTATGAAATACTGATGCGGCGAGCGCACCATCGACATTTGCCTGTTTAAAAGCGTCGAGGAAGTGTTCTGGTGCCCCCGCACCACCGGAGGCAATGAGAGGGACATGGCAGACGTCGCGTATCTGTTTTAGTTGCGTCAGATCGTAGCCATTGCAGACACCATCCTGGTTCATCATATTCAGTACGATTTCGCCGGCACCACGGCGTTGTACTTCTTTTACCCAATCGAGGGTTTGCCATTGAGTCGCTGTGGTCTGTTTTTCATCCCCGGTAAACTGATAAACCTGATAGCAGCCGGTGCTTTCATTAAACCAGCTATCAATTCCTGCGACGATGCATTGAATGCCATAACGATCCGCCAAACGGGTAATTAAAGTTGGGTCAGTAAGTGCAGGGGAGTTGATAGAGATTTTATCTGCCCCAAACGAGAGGATTTTCCCTGCATCTTCGACGGTTTTAATGCCACCGGCGACGCAGAAAGGGATATCAATCACTTCTGCCACTCTGGCTACCCAACTTTTATTTACCACTCGTCCATCAGATGAGGCGGTAATATCGTAGAAAACCAGCTCGTCGGCACCTTCTTTTGCATAGCGTTGAGCCAGTGGAACAATATCACCGATGATCTCGTGGTTACGAAACTGAACACCTTTAACCACTTGCCCATCACGAACATCAAGACAAGGGATTATGCGTTTTGCCAGCATTGAATTGCCTCCGTTAGTGTAAATTTCCCATCGAGTAATGCACGACCAATAATCACTCCGGCTACACCGTTGGCAGGCAGAGAGGCGATATCATTTAACGTGCCAATACCTCCTGAAGCCTGAAACGCAATTTGCGGATAGCATTGGCAAATTTCTCGATAGAGTTCGATGTTCGAGCCATTCAGCGTGCCATCGCGGGAGATGTCGGTACACAGGACATATTTCAGTCCCAAAGGCAGATATTGTTCAACAACCTGTTCTAGCGTGACAGATGAATTTTCCTGCCAGCCATTGATAGCAACCTGTTTCATACCTGCGTCATTGATGCGTATATCCAGTGCCAGCACAATGTTTTCTGCACCATAACGTTCAAACCATTGCATAACTAATGCCGGTTGTTTTATGGCGGTGGAGCCAATGACAACCCGGTTGGCCCCGGCATTAAGCAATGTTTTTACATCTTCTTCTGTACGGATGCCGCCACCGACCTGAACAGGCACGGAAACAGCCGAAAGTAACTTTCGCAGTAAAGGCGTTTGGCGGGCTGATGGATCTTTAGCTCCAGTCAGATCGACCAGATGGAGTAGTTTTGCTCCCTGTTGAGCATATTGCTGAAAATGGGACAGAGGATCATATTGATAATCCCGCTGTTGATCATAATTTCCCTGATGTAACCTTACGACCTGACCATCAATCAAATCTAATGCCGGTATAATCATTGCGTTTACATCTCCAGAAAATTCTTTAATAGCCTGGCTCCGGTGGCACCAGAACGTTCAGGGTGAAACTGCACACCAAAGAAGTTATCTTTAGCAATGGCACTGCTGAAACTATTGCCATATTCAGTCTGAGCGATTGTGTAGGTATTCACCGGGATCGCGTAACTATGAACGAAATAGAAATAGCTATTGTCTTCAATACCATGGAATAGAGGATGCCCGGCTTGTGGCAGAACCTGATTCCAGCCCATATGAGGCAACGGAAGCCCATTGGTAGCCATTTTTTTGACCGGTGAGTCAAAAAGCTCAAGCAGGGTGACATTATCACCTATGACATGATTGCCTTCTTCGCTGGTGGCAGCGAATAACTGCATACCAAGGCAAATACCTAACACCGGTTGGCTCAGTAGTTTAATTAACGGGATAAGTTCCCGTTGTTTCAGTTGATCTATTGCTGCACCCGCTGTGCCGACGCCGGGCAGAAGTAATTTATCTGCGGCCAGGATCGTTGCTGCGTCCAGACTGATTTCAGGCTTATAGCCTAATTTTTGGATGGCATAAACTACTGATGACAAGTTAGCGCAGCCAGTATCAAGAATGACGACTTTCATCATAGGACCCCCTTGGAACTCGGCAGTGTATCGCCTTCTATCCGAATTGCCTGACGCAGTGTCCGGCCAAAGACTTTGAACAAGCTTTCCGCTCTGTGGTGATCATTGCTGCCTTTCGTTTCCAGGTGCAGTGTGCAGGCCATTGCATAAGAGAGTGAACGGAAGAAATGCTCAACCATTTCGGTACTCAGATCACCCACCTGCTGGTATTTGAATTCCGCTTTATATTCAAGATGAGGGCGACCGGAGATGTCCAGAGCACAGCGGGCAAGACATTCATCCATCGGTAACACAAAACCGAAGCGGCAGATGCCTCGTTTATCTCCCAGAGCCAGCTTTAACGCTTCGCCGAGAGCCAGACCGGTATCCTCAACAGTGTGGTGATCATCAATACAGAGATCGCCGTTAACCTGGACATGCATACGGAAACCACCGTGGGTAGCAATCTGATCCAGCATATGGTCGAAGAATCCGACACCGGTATTGATCATACTGTTACCTTCATGATCGAGCCAAACGTCAATATTGATGGAAGTCTCTTTTGTCACTCGCTGAACGTGAGCATGGCGATCTTTACGGGTTAGTTGCTCACTTATGGTTCGCCAGCCAAGATTTTTCGGATGGTAACGTAACCCCTGAATCCCTATATTTTCAGCCAGTTGCAGATCTGTTTCCCGGTCACCAATAACATAGCTGTTAGTTGTATCCATCAAGCCTTCCGTCAGATATTTTTCTACCAATTTTATTTTGGGCTTACGGCAATTGCAGTTATCTTCTGGTTTGTGCGGGCAAATTAACACTTCGTCAAAGTGGATCCCTTGAGAACTAAAAATCTGCATCATCAGGTTGTGTGGCGGTTCAAACTGTTCCAATGGAAAGCTATTGGTACCAAGGCCATCCTGATTAGTGATCATAATCAGCTTGAAACCTGATTTTTGCAGGGCAAGCAGAGCAGGAATAACATCAGCTTCCAATGCCAGTTTGTCCAGGCGATCAACCTGAAAATCTGTTAATGGTTCAGTGATCAGTGTGCCATCCCGGTCAATAAAAAGGAGTTTCTGGTTCATCAGCGTGCGGTTTCCTTTTGCTGTTCATTTTTAGTGGAAAGGGTGCTGATGGCTGCAACCACCTGCTCACACTCTTTACGGGTGCCTATGGTGATCCGCAGGCAACCATCCAATCCGGGCTGTTTGCGCTGGTCGCGCAGGATAATGCCCTGATGCCATAATGTCCTGAAAATGGTCTCGGTGTCATAGAATTTCACCAGTATGTAGTTGGTTTCACTGGGAAATACGTTTTCAACGATGGCCAATTTATTCAGAGCTTGCTGCAAGTAGTCGCGGTTCTCCCTGATTTCTACGACCCGTTTTTGCATAACGGCAATACCTTCTGCTGTCAGTGCCTGTGCTGCAATATTCGCAACAGGCGTGGAAAGCGGATAAGGCGCAATGACTTTTAATAACAGAGTGATGATATCCACAGAAGCGAGAGTAAATCCACAGCGTAAGCCCGCTAAAGCAAAAGCTTTCGAGAGGGTTCGCAAAATGACTAAATTCGGATAGTTTTTTAGCCAGCTTGCGATACTATTTTCCGGACAGAACTCGATATAGGCTTCATCAATAGTGACAATTGCGCGATTAGCGGCCAGTTCGAGAACTTTACGCAGTGAATCAGGGTTAATCGCGTTCCCTGTTGGGTTATTAGGGCTACAGATATAGATAAGCTTTACCCGGTCGAGGTTATTTGCGATCGCTTCGATATCCAGTTGCCAATTTTCTAGTGCGGCAATTTTCTTTTGTTCGACACCGAAAGCTTCCGCGCTGACACTGTACATACCATAAGTCGGAGGGCAGAACAGCACAGCATCTTGTCCGGGTTCACAAAAGACACGGATCAGTAGCTCAATGGATTCATCTGCACCACGGCAGGCCAGCACCTGCTCAGGTTGCAAACCGGCATAGGCAGCATAACGGCGGATAACTGATGCAGGCTGGCAGTCAGGATAACGGTTCAGTGTTTGCCCGGTGAATTGGAAATCAGGTGCCAGTGGGTATTCATTGGCATTCAACCAAACATCGCCATTGCCACCGAGGCGACGGGCGGACATATAAGGTATTAAGTTGCGGATATTTTCGCGTGCCAATAGATTGGCATCAAAAACGTTATTCATGTGCACTCCCTATCTGCAATATTTAGTGCAGCCACGCGTAAAGTGACGGCGTTTTTGTGAGCAGTCAGTTGTTCTGCCTGCGCCAGTGTTTCAATAGTTTTGGATAAGTTCAGTAGCCCTTGCGGAGTGAGTTGCTGAATCGTCATCCGTTTTAGGAAATCAGCCAGACCAAGGCTGGAATAAGTTGAGGTGTAGCCATAGGTTGGTAAGACGTGATTGGTTCCTGAGGCGTAATCTCCCGCAGATTCCGGCGACCAGTCGCCAAGGAAAACCGAGCCGGCATTGGTGATTTTTTCAACCAGCTGTTCTGGTTGACAAGTTTGAATAATCAGGTGCTCAGGGCCGTAGCGGTTACTGATTTCCATACACTGTTGCAGGTTTTTTGTCACAATAATGCGGCTGTGTTCCAGTGCTTTGGCGGCAATCTGTTTGCGGGAAAGCTGGATAAGCTGTTTTTCGATTTCCGCTATAACTTTTTTGGCTAGATTCTCATTAGGAGTGACCAATATGACTTGTGAATCCGGGCCATGTTCTGCTTGTGAGAGTAAATCGGCAGCAGCAAATACAGGATTTGCCCCCTCATCAGCAATAATAAGCACTTCCGATGGTCCGGCAGGCATATCAATAGCGGCACCATCCATTCGCTGACTAATTTGTCTTTTAGCCTCAGTGACATAAGCGTTACCAGGACCAAAAACCTTATCTATTTTGGGTATGGATTCTGTTCCGAATGCCATAGCGGCAATGGCCTGCGCTCCGCCAATCTGGAATATTTCCGTAATTCCGCACAGTTTGGCGGCATAGAGAATTTCATCGGCAATCGGTGGCGGAGAACAGAGTACTACTTTACGGCAACCCGCTATTTTGGCAGGCGTTCCGAGCATCAAAACGGTAGAAGGTAATGGCGCGGAACCTCCGGGGATATACAACCCGACAGAATCAATGGGCCGTGTTATTTGTCGGCAATGGACTCCAGGCTGAGTTTCCACGTTAATCTCCACTGGTTTCTGCGCTTCGTGGAAAACGCGGATATTATTCATTGCTTGCAGCATCGCCTGTTTAATTTCATTATTCAGGCGGTTCTCTGCGGCTTCTATCTCTTCCGGCGAGATACGGATATTTTTAATAGTGGTTTTGTCGAAACGTTGGCTGAGTTCCCGCAGAGTGTTATCACCATCCGCTTTGACTGCATTCAGAATGTGTTCCACTGTGCGGGAAATTTCTTCTGAAGCCGCAACAGCAGGGCGTGTCAGCAAATTGCTTTGCTGTTCAGCATTACATTCCTGCCAACGAATCAAGGTTTCGAAACGGGTAGTCATCTTGTTTACTCCATCATTTTTTCAATCGGCAAAACTAAAATGGAACTGGCGCCAAGGGATTTAAGTTTCTCCATTGTTTCCCAAAACAAAGTCTCACTGCTCACCATGTGCATGGCAACGCGGCTCTGATCGCCTGCCAGCGGCAAGATAGTTGGACGTTCTGCACCCGGTAGCAGAGAAATCACTTCTTCGAGTCTTTCACTTGGTGCGTGCAACATGATGTACTTGGATTCACGGGCCTGAATTACCCCCTGAATGCGGGTCATTAACTTGTCAATCAATTGCTGTTTTTCGGCGGGCATTTCGCCATCACGTTGGATTAGACAGGCTTTTGAACGGTAGATAACTTCCACTTCCCGCAGGCCATTTGCTTCCAGAGTTGCACCGGTTGAAACCAGATCACAGATGGCATCTGCCAAACCGGCCCGGGGCGCAACTTCTACTGAGCCATTCAGCAGACAGGATTTAAAGTGGATTTTTTTCTGATCAAAATAGCGTTTTAGCAGGTGAGGATAAGAGGTAGCGATACGGGCATCTTGCAGACATTCAACGCCGGTATAGTTGTAATCCAGGGGTGTTGCCAGTGAAAGACGACAAGTGCCGAAATCAAGACGGCGTAAAGTGAAATAACGAGGATCTTCTCCCTGAGCACGACGATTTAGCAACTCTTCTTCCAGCACATTTTCACCAATCATGCCCAGATCAACGACGCCATCCATAACCAGCCCTGGGATATCGTCGTCACGTACCCGCAGGATATCAATTGGCATATTCTCCGCGAATGCAATCAGGCGTTGTTGTTGCAGATTGATTTTAATCCCGCAGCGAGCCAGTAACTCGCGTGAATCTTCGCTTAATCGACCTGATTTTTGCATCGCTATACGTAAACGTGATTTATCTAACATTTTTATCCCTATTTAAAATTGGAGACATAAAAAAAACCCCCGGAAGAATTCTTCCGAGGGTTTTGTATTGCATTCATGCCACCGGAAGACCCGCTAAACGTCTTCCAGCACACAGCAGCCTGAAAGACTAATCAGGATGATGGTGATGATGATGGTTGAATTGAATGCGGATCATAATGGGCTTCTCTTTTTTACATTGACTATTTTTAGTATTTACCATTTGCTGCTGGTTGCTTTGGTTGGCTAACCCACAGTGATTAAATTTTCTGCTTGCTATTCAACCTATACGATTTGGCAGGCTAAAAGCAATCAATTTTTTTAGCGATAAATTTTTATTGTAATAATCTCTTGTTTTTATTTGAAATATTGTTTTTCATAAGAAAAATACAGGATTAATAATAACAGTGGCTTAATGTTCAGATTGTCAGCATAATCAAAGTAACATCAGGCATAAGAAGGGGTGATGATGAAAAAAGTTTCCATTATCGGTCTGGGTTGGTTGGGGATGCCATTAGCTAAAGCATTGAGCCGTAGCGGTATGCAGGTTGTTGGCAGTAAAACGACGTCAGATGGTGTAGAAGCAGCGCGTATGTCTGGTATCGAATGTTATTTGTTACAACTGGAACCCCAAATTAATTGTGCGCTTGATGATTTGGAACAGTTGATGGTCGCTGATGTGCTGATTATCACTTTACCAGCAAGCCACACGGCGGGTGGCAGTCATAACTATGTTAAGGCAGTTCAGTTAATTGTCGATACTGCCCTATCGTATTCTGTACCAAGGATTATTTTCACCAGTTCTACTTCTGTTTATGGTTTTATTGTCGGTAATCTGAATGAAGATGCCCCTTTTTGCCCTGAAACACCGTCAGCTCAGGCATTGGTTGAATTAGAGAATTGGTTGCACAAATTGCCAAATATTACCGTTGATATTTTGCGTTTGGCTGGGCTGGTGGGGAGTGGTCGTCATGCCGGGCGTTTTCTGGCGGGGAAAAAGGAACTAAAAGGCGGGGATCAGCCGGTAAATCTGGTTCATCAGGATGATGTTATTTCAGCTATTAATCTGTTAATTCAGCGGACTGGAGGGGGGCATATTTATAATTTATGTGCGCCTGTTCATCCAACCAAAGCTGAGTTTTATCCTAAAGCCAGCAATCAGCTTGATTTAATTCCACCTGAATTTGCTAGAGAAGTCACTCAGGTGGAGAGCAGGATTGTTGATGGCAGCCGTATTTGTAAGCAATTAGGGTTTGAGTATCAATATCCGGACCCTAGATGGATGCCAATGAGCTGATTTTTCTCAACTTAATTCAATCATGACGATCTCTTTGAACGCGGGTCTTGCTGCCATCAGTTGGTACCAGCGTTCAATATTTGGCAGAGATGGACGTTGGATGGGAACGTTAAGCCAAGGATAAATCATGGGGCCGAATGCAATATCAGCTATGCCAAATTTGTCTCCGGAAAGAAATTCCTGTTCTGCCAAGGTGTTATCTACTATTTTTATCAGTTTTGCAATTTCAGCCAGTGTTTGTTCTATCTGTTTTTGATCCCGTTCGGTTTCAGGTGTGCGAACAAAGCCTAACACTAGCTGTTTGATACAGGGAAATAAATGTGAACCGACCCAATCCATCCATTTATCTGCATTTGCTCTTTCTTGTAGATCTTGCGGATAAAGCAGATGTTCACCAAATTTCGCGGCAAGATAACGAACAATTGCGTTAGATTCCCACAAGATAAAATCACCTTCTTGCAAACAGGGAATTTGTCCATTGGGGTTCATTTTCAGATATTGCGCGTCATTCAGTTTGCCAAATTTACCGCCAACATCTATCTGGTTGTATGGCACATTCAGCTCTTTCAGGCACCAGAGCACTTTCTTTACATTGGAAGAGTTTTTACGGCCCCAAATGGTCAACATGGGTTTCTCCTTGCATCAGGGTAATTAGACAATCATTTAAATTGCTATCTATGAATGTCTTATCAGATTAAATTAAAATCAATGGTCAGAACAATCTTTGCACTATTACATTTACATTGGTTTCTTGTCATACAACATCTTATATTAATAGAAATCTGACATTTTTCTTGTAAATAAAAGGGGGAAGGGTGATGAAGAACAGTTTGGCTATGGTGATGAAATGTGTTACTGCGGTGCTGTCAGCTATATTAGTTGTCAATACCAGTGCTTATGCATCGGATGAACCTGTTGTTCCTCCAGTGGAGGCTAAAGCGTATGTGTTGATGGATTATGCTAGCGGTAAAATTCTGGCTTCTGGTCATCCTGATGAGCGGCTTGATCCCGCTAGTCTGACAAAAATTATGACCAGCTATGTTGTCGGTCAGGCGATAAAAGCCGGAAAAATCACACCGGAAGATCTGGTTACGGTCGGAAAGGATGCCTGGGCGACGGGTAATCCGATACTGAAAGGTTCTTCTCTAATGTTTCTTAAACCCGGTGACAGGGTAAAAGTGATCAACCTAAATCGCGGTGTTGTTATTCAGTCTGGTAATGATGCCAGCATTGCTTTAGCTGATCATGTGGCAGGTAGTCAGGATGCATTTGTTAGTCTGATGAATAATTATGCAAAAGCACTTGGGTTGACTAATACCCATTTTCGTACTGTTCATGGATTGGATGCGGAAGGTCAATTCAGTACCGCTCGTGATATGGCGGTATTGAGTCAAGCCATGATCCGTGATGTTCCTGATGAATATGCCCTTCATAAAGAGAAAGAGTTCACCTTTAATAACATTCGACAGCCTAATCGTAACCGATTGCTGTGGAATAAAAATATGAATGTGGATGGTGTGAAAACGGGCTATACCAGCGGTGCCGGTCATAATTTGGTTGCTTCAGCGACAGAGGGGCCAATGCGGCTTATTTCCGTTGTGCTGGGCGCACCAAGTGATCGGATTCGTTTCGCTGAAAGCGAAAAGTTACTTTTATGGGGATTTCGTTTTTATGAAACGGTGACACCAATTAAAGCCAGTGAACCGTTTGTTTCAGAAAAGGTTTGGTATGGTGCTCGCTCAGATGTTGCTCTTGGTGTGGAAAAAGACGCAGCAATCACGATTCCACGCGGTCAGTTGAAAAATCTGAAAGCCAGTTACACGTTGAATCAAACACCATTGGAAGCGCCTTTGACGAAAAACCAGGTTGTCGGTGTGATTAATTTCCAATTAGGCGATAAAGTCATTGAGCAGCGACCTTTAGTTGTTAAAGATGTTGTTGAGAAAGGGGGGTTTTTCAGTCGTATTTGGGATTTGATTGTCATGAAAGTTAGCGGTTGGTTTAATGCTATTTTTGGTTGATTTAACTTAAGCATGTGATTCATGTGGGAAGATAAGTTCGATCGTCAACATGCAGCAGATATATCCTTCTTGGCTCAGGGCGCGGCATTTTTGCCGCGCACGTTTTACATTTATTTATCTTTTTCCAGAGAACAATCCCCGCTGCTTTTTACGGAAGAACCATTATACCGGCCTTTGAATAATAAAACGCCATTAGGTTTATCTTTCCAGTAAGCCCATAATTCGACTTCAGTTTTAACATGATGACCAATATTCTGATATCGAATATGCGTAGGTGATAAACCGCGATAATCGTGGGTTGATGTTCCTTCATATCTGAGTTCATAACTATCAGCAAATTCAGTCAAATCGCCACTTCTGAATAGAATACATGTCGCTACATCATGGAGCTCTACCCATCCATTAAGCGGTTTATTTTCACCTTCAGTATCTTTTTCAAAGACGGTGACATTTTTGCCAGTTTCAGTTTTACCAAATACGTGCAGCTTCCCCGTTTCCAGAGGGCGCAATAGTGATATTGAATTTCTCTGTGGATCTATAATCAAGCCGCCATATTCAACGCCATTGACACTGGCTGTGTAATTGGAAAAACGACTAACATTGCCTCCTTCGAAAATGACCAGTGGTTCATGAGGATTTGAAGTATCAAGTTCACCAGCAAAAGGTCGGACCGCATCACCATCAGAAAAAATTTTCTCACTTTCTCCAGTGCCAATAGCGCCATATATTTCTATTTTACTGTTCCATGCGACTTCATCTTTTTCTAAGGGAATAATAATAATATTCTCAGAAACTAATATCGGTGGGGATTGGTGAGTAATTCCTTCAAAAATGACGTCGTAAACATCAAAAAATTCAACACTGCCCTCAACGAATTTGACGGCTCTGTGCCATGCTCCATCATAGAAATGATCCGTTGCATAACCTGAGGATGGTTTTTTAATGCGTTGATTTTCTTTTGACATGTAATCACCTATTATTATAAAGGGTAATAAATAAAAGAAAAATAGATATTCATGCACTAAAAATAGTAGTAAGTTTTATTGATGTTTGTCAAGAAAACAGCTTTAAATTGTTTTTTATTATTTTATAGATAGTATTAGATGTGAAATTAATTATTAATAAATTAAAACATCTGAGTTGTAAAATAGAACTAATGAAATTACTTTAATATACGATTGTTACCGTTATTAAATATATGGTGAGTAAATATATTGTAATTAGTTTGTGATCTGTTATTGTTTTTATTTTACATAATATTTAAATTAAGTGAATGTTGAACTAAGAAATTCAAATTGGTATTGTTGAAAATAAATTATTATTTATTAAGATAAATTTTAAGAAATAATGCCAAAACAGGCAGAACTTTGAACTTTCGGTTCTGCCTGGAGAACGGAGTATCTGGTAACAAGCTTCTTTTAGCTTTGTATAAACATAAACCTTATTCTACCAGAGAAATGTTGTACCAAATCTTATTGTAACAATGCGGTATTCAGCGCAGTTACTTGGTGGCTTATAACTTTATATTAAGCCAGTAATGTTGCGTTGTAGATATAATTGTAACCACCAGGAGAAACGACTGATGAAGAGGTTATATTCACACGTTTGTTACTACCGCAAGCATTCAAAAGAAGATGATAGAGTGCGTTACCTCTGTAGTCTTGTGCATTCCACCATAAGATATAGTTAAATTTGCCGTTAGGGAATTGCATAGTAACATTAATTTGCAATTGGTTTTGATCAGGTGCAGCTTGAACTGAAGTTACGGTGCCAACAGCGAAATAATAATTAGGAGCCTGAGAAGGAGAAGGTTGCTCGGTTTTACTCTCTGTTGCCACTTCACCAGTTACAGAAGGATGTGTAAAGTTCATTGTATTAATCCTATAGTTTAATGTAGTTAAAAATAAATTCTTATTACTCAAATGTGCGGGCCAATAATTTTGCCGCCGAAGAAATATAAGGTAATTGGTAATTGTAATCTATATTAAAAGTTTATCTGTGTTATATAATTATTGATGTTGTTAAAATGCCGCCAATAATATATTTCCTCTAAAGGGTTAGAATCATAATAATCAAAGGTATAACGATAATCAAAAAATAATATTAGTGTTTGTCTCTATCTCTTTGAATAGGCGAAATTAATAATCTATTTTCAGAGGCGTTATTGATGCTGGGTATTACTATTAATAAATCATTTGTATGGAAAGCAAGCTTAAATTGGCGAATAGGTATAGTGTGTGATGAATGATTTATCTCATCTTTTCTGGTTTGTACTTTTCAACGGACATTCTATTTAAATATTAGGTGATTATTTGTGTTCTATAATTTTCATATGAATATATAATTGTAAACTTTGAAATTAATTCGATAAAATATATTTTAGTTTTAATAGTATTAACATATATGATTTTGTGTTAATAATTACAATGAAAACATATTATTTAAATAATTATATTTAGTTATGAAATGTTAATGGTGAATAACAAGGTAAATGTTGTTATGCGTTTGTTCAAAGCTTGCGTTGATGATATGTGTTCTTTTATAGATTATTTTAAAAGGATATTATTTTGTTGGGGGAGTAAAGTAGACTTAAGCTTGGGTAATCATTATTTCTAATATTTTCTTCGGGGAGTATATAGTCAGGTAAATTGATTTTAATCTTTTGATAAATTTATTTTTTATAAATTTATATTCCTCTATTAGATGGTGTTAAATATAATAATGGCAGGCAGAACATTAATATTACGTTCTGCCTTAAGTTTGATAGAATGCGTCTTTGTAAAATCGGTATCATTCTACCTGAAAAATGTTGTGCCAAATATCCTATTGCAGCAGTATTGTATTTTGCAATTCATTAAATCGCTTTAATCAGATCGATTTTATATTAGGAATTATTATTTAGCCCAAACATTTAACAACAAGCAATTATTTTACATAGAGATTTCTACGCAATTAATATAATCGCAGCCGAGAGGTCCGACTTTTCCTACTGTTCCTATCTTCACATCTTTCTTGGCGCAAAGAGCTTCCATAAGAACCTTATAAATAGCCATGCCTCTATTATCCATAAGATTCCACTTCAACAGCATTTCTTCAGATACGCCATCAAGGAGTAATACAGTCACCATAACTTGCATAGCTTTATCAGGCATAACCTTCATGCCAATGATTTTACAGCTACGTAAGAGTACATCGTCTACCAGGTCTTTATCTTTCATTAAAGAAGGATGCATGTCGTTAATCATAATGTAAACTCCAAAATATAATCTAATTAATAAATTAACTTATATTTTCCCAAGGTAAAGAATGTAAAAGCATTCTCTTGAGAAATATAAGGTGGTTGGTACTTCTACTATAAAAGCAATCTACATAAGAAATTTTTTTAGTACTAAAAATATAGGGCAGTTAATGGTTTTAATTGGCATATAACATTTTGTCTAACACATATAACTATAGGTGCCATTTAGATGTTGTCAAATAATTTTTGAAAAATAATGTAATCATCTGATATATAGAATTATCTTGTTAAAAGAATGTAAAGTATATTGTTAATGTGATAAATATAAAATAATTGTAACTTTGTAGAGTGTATATAATTGGGTGAAATTAAAATATTATTGGTAATGTATTTTTTTAAAATGATTGATTTTATAATTAAAAAACTAGGTTATATTTTTAATTATTGTAAATAAATATGGTTATTTTATTTGTTTGAAATTTATATGAATATCAATGTAAATGAGGTGTTTTATATATTTTTTACAAAAAATCTTTTCCTTTGTGAATTGTTCGTCTATTCTTTAAAAAAATCATTAACGTATAAGATAGAGATATGATTAACTATTTCAATATTAAGGTTAAATGATGTCGGGGTGATTTTTATATTTATCAAATAATTAATATGCGTAAAAAGGAAATAATTATCGTTTTTTAATGGGCGTATGTGCCCACTATTTTGTGATGAAAAGGTGGTTATATGTCATATCTTGATCCGATGGAGCTTTCCATCCGTTTCGGAAATCGCAATAATTTAGGCGCTGATAAGCGATGGACAGATAAACCCGATCCTCTCCGTACTCTTAATCAAGAGCAATTTACTTACATTTATGAGGATAGTCTGCACTTTCTTTACGGTCGATATAGATTCAACTCAAGTAATGGACACGATAATATTTTGACGGATATGCAGGTGTCGAAAATCAAGACGGGAAAATATATTGATCAGTATGGTCACGATGAACAGTATGAGGTTCTTGGTCTCCTTGGTGGCATGGGAACGTTTCCTTTGCATTCAATATTCGGTACGTTCAGAACAGAAGAAATAGATCTGGTTAGTTACTATTTTTATATAGCCTATGTATTGACGGGGAGTTATTCAGTTCAAAATCGTTATTTTTACCAAGGTTATCCAATGGGGCCCAATAAAGATGAGGGGTTGGATTATCTTCTTTCATGGAATGCGGTTGACATCATTCCACCACCGCATAAACCGGGTTTACCACGATATTTCCCTTTGATTAATGGTTATATTCTCTTTCCGTCAGCGACTGAGGCCGTGGTTATCTCGAATATTCCCACTGATGCCAAGTTTATCCGCTTGGAGGACGCCGGGAATAGATTTCCTTTTACTGGAGAAGTCGCCACCAAGACGCCTTATATCTTAACAGATAAGTTGCGGCAACAATGGGAAGAGGAGGAACAGCAGGGGGTACCGATAGAGGAGCGTGGACATTTCGACGAAGACGACCTGTGGCAATATGACGAGCAGCAAGAGGATTGGGTGAAGTGGGCAGTATAGTTTAAATTTTTCTGCTTACTGACTCAGGTGTTTTGATATTGAGAATCAGCAGGCTGATATCGTTATTCGGTTGCTGCCCGCAGAAGAAGGCAGCAACCGGGCGTTGATTATGCAAATAGCGAGTAAAGGACGGCGGAGATAGCAATTAGCCCCATGAAGCCGACAAATACGTTACTCAGTTTGCCACTATATTTGCGCATGGCAGGGACTTTACGGATTGCATACATTGGCATAATGAACAGCAACATTGCGATAACCGGACCACCCAATCTTTCGATCATTTCCAGGATACTCGGGTTCAGGGTAGCGACTATCCATGTGGTCACTAACATGAAAATGGACGTGATACGATTCAGCTTTTTAGGCTCAATGGTTTTGCCCTGGTCGCGCAGTGTCTTAACAACCATACCGTTAAAACCTTCACGAGCTCCCAGATAATGACCAAGGAAAGACTTGGTAATTGCGATAAATGCAATAAACGGAGCAATGTAGGCAATCACTGGTGTATTAAAGTGGTTAGCCAGATAAGACAGAATAGAAATATTTTGTGCTTTGGCTTCTGCCAGGTTCTCTGAAGACAAACTCAATACACAACTGAATACGAAGAACATGACGGTTATAACCATCATGATGTGAGCGTATGACAGAATGCGTGAGCATTTTTTCTCAGCGTTCTCACCATACTCTTCACGTTTTGCTACCGCGAACGCAGAGATGATTGGTGAGTGGTTAAAGGAGAACACCATGACTGGGATCGCCAGCCACAGAGTAACCAGCAGTCCATGGCTTGCACCCGCAGCAGAAATGGTGATGTTTTCGAAGATGGCGGTGTTCCAGTTAGGGATCAGGTAAAACGCCAGTAGCATCAAAACTGCAACAAATGGGAATACCAGTACGCTCATTGCCTTAACGATAGCTTGTTCACCGAAACGAACGATGCTCATTATGCCAACAATCAAGATCAGAGCCAAAAGGGCACGAGGTGGAGAGGGCAGATGCAATTGATGAACAATAAAGCTGTCTACGGTGTTGGTAATAGCAACACTGTAAACTAGCAGAATCGGATAGATAGCGAAGAAGTAGAGCAGGGTGATCAGTTTACCTGCCAGGTTGCCAAAGTGCTCTTCTACCACTTCGGTAATATCTTCACCTGGATTCTTACCGGACAGAACGAAACGGCACATTCCGCGGTGAGCAAAGAATGTCATTGGGAAAGCCAGCAGTGTCATTACCAGCAGTGGCAGTAGACCACCAATACCTGCGTTGATAGGTAGAAACAGCACACCAGCACCAATCGCGGTACCATATAAGCCAAGCATCCATACTGTATCTGATTTACGCCAGGTTTTATAATCGCTTGGGCTGGTAGCCGGGGAAGCGATCGTACCTGTTTGAGTCATATCCATAGGTATCTCCGAGAATAACGCGGTAAATTAAAAAATAAAATTACAACGCCACATGCATGCAAATGCATGTGGCCTAACTCTTTCTTTATAAATATAAATTCTTTAAATATCTCTGGTTTCTATTTAAACGTTTTTATTATCGCCTTGGTCGAAAATCAGACTTTAAATGAGTAAGCCAAAATTTTCGCTTTACTTTCTCTTTTGAAAGAAAGTCTGGAAATTTTAAAGCCAGACTTTTGATAGCGGCAAGATAGCGATTTTTAGTGAATAGTACCGTGATCATCATCCCAAATGTATAATATATCCCGAAAAGTCATCATGTTACGAGATTTAGTGTAATTGTTACCTGAGTATTACCAATTTTAATAAGGTCAAATTATAACCTTAATTTCTCTATTACTCAACTCTCATTATTCTCTTATGTTTTCGCTATTTCCTTTCTTTTGTTTACATATTAATGAATGGAAACGACAAATAGAAGTAAGAGTTAATAAATTGATAAATATCAATTTGTTACCAGATATGAAAATATGTATATCCTGTACCATGCTTGTATCTTTGTGAAAGATATATATAAAACCAGAATAACAGATTGATAGCATCAATAATATGCATGAAATATGTACTAACCATTCTTTGATCAAATTTTAATAATCTCTTTCGTTATATATCTATTTGCATAGTAATTTGTACAGGTTTTCTTGATTTATGAAAAGAGTTGAGCTGAATTTAAAGGCAAATAAATGTTAAATAGGATGTGGGATATTATCCTGTTGTTTAACTAATGTTCATCTTTGCGTGTGAAATTAGCCAGCAATTTCTAATAAGAAGATCTTGATTAAGACGGAGTTTGCTTATCTGGGATGATTAAGTTGCATGTATATTGTCTGTTAAAAACACTGTGCTGGCATAAATACCCATACTTTTGTGAGTCTGGATTATTGGCAGTGTGTTGCTAGCTTTTTATCCAACCTTTCCGGATAGGAAAAGAGCAGCAGCGCTGATACAGGTTGTGTAATCTTTTTTGCAAATTTTCGCCGAACAGAGTCCATACCATTTGTGTAAAAGCACATCCCATCAAGCTGACGAGAAAGGCCCCAACCATATCCATTGGCCAATGAACGCCTAAATAGACTCTGGACCATGCGATAGCCAATGCGGTTGCCATCAGACATAAGCCAGGTAACATTCTGTACCAGAACAGAAAGGATAAAGCGAAAGTAAAGACTATTGTCCCGTGATCACTTGGGAATGAGGTTGTTGGCGCGTGGGGAAGAAAATTGTAACCAAAACCTTCGGCAAAAGGGCGGTCGTGAGGACAGAGTAAACCGATACAGAATGAGGCTAGCATAGCAAAACAGCAAGCCATAGCGGTTTTACTGACGATAATCCGATGACGGGAAAGAGCACGCTCTGAACCCCAAAACCAGAGACTAGCCAATGTCAGAGGGAAAATAAGAACCAGGTATTTCGCAATGAAAATAGCCATTACAATCATGATAGGTGATGATTCAGGCGTAGCATTGAAAAAAGTAAACAGATTATGGTTCATTTGTTCTAACAAATCGGGCCTCACATATAGTCATTTATTTATGTACATCACGATAGTTGGACGCAAGAGAGTAAAATTGCTTGGTTTGTGAGTAAAGAATAATTGTCTTAATTATGTGTGTTATTTATTTTTCGTTTATATTTCCATCAAGAAAATATCGGGTTGTCATAATGATGAAAAATTAACAACCTATTGATATATATAATATTACCCTCTAATTTGGCCTTGTAGTAGTACCCATGCTTGATAGTTTGAGCGTCAGTAGAATCGGTGATGTGTTGTTGAAAGTCATATCTTTTAGGCAATTTTTTCAGGCCATAAAAAAACCCGATAGTCTTGAACCAAAATGGATGAACTATCGGGTTCCTCAATATGGGGATATCAAAGAAAAGCAGTGGCATTAAGTCAGACTACGATTTGGCAAGAAAGTTCTTTGTGATTAAGAAAAAAATACAAATTTTTTTCAGTTTGATGAAAATAACATTTTTTGCACAAACCAATCTGGTCAACAGTTATAATAATCACCCGCTATTTTTACAGCAACAAAGTAGAACGTGAGGTTTGTTTATGGCAACAGTTGGTGTTCTTTTACATACGCTTCGAAATCTGTGCAGCCACCGATATGTTTTTCATCAACGAAAATCTGTGGAACCGTTTCTACAGGCTTGCCAACCGTTTTTTCCAGATCAGCTTTCGTGATGCCTTCTGCGTGAATATCAACATAACGGAAGTCAAAGTCATCACGTTGTTCTTTCAGTCGTTCAGCCAACTCTTTTGCGCGGACACAGTACGGGCAGCCAGGACGGCCGAAAATCACAGTAAACATATAAACTCCTCTTGGTTATCTTAAAATAGTACTGTTTGCTATATTGCTCATGTTCATTTATCGCTACTATGCCTGTATCGATCGGCAAAAAAAAGCAGGAATTGCCTTTTGTTTTAATTAATCATATCGATTTTGGCAGCGGGCTTGCGGTAGTATAATGCAAACCATGTTATCAGTGAGGCTGCAAATGCAGAGTCATAAAGACAGTATGAGTTCATTGGCAGATATGCCAAAGCAGGTTATCTTGCTGGAAATTATTGGCATCGGGTGGCTGATACTGGCATATTTGACTATTAATGATATTGTCATCTTAACGGATCGGCTAATGACGTCAGAAGCGCATATTGTTATGATTTTCGCTGGTATTGGTTGTTTGGTTCCTGCTGCGGTCAACATTGTCTGGCGTGCAGTATACGGCCTCTCTTTTCTGGGAATCGATGATAAAAAAGAGAGTAAAAATAAGGCAAAAGCGAGCGATAACGGTAAAGAAAAATAATTTATCAGCTATTGGTGATAGCGCGATAAAGAATTATTTCGTAAGCTATAGCGCTTTTTCATTTTCCGTTGTATGGGGTTGTTAGATGGGTTCACTTGTCATTCCTGACTTATCAGTATTGCGTGAGTGGTTGGATCAGCTCAAAATTTCCTACTTTGAGTGCGATTCGTGCCAGGCATTGCATCTACCTCATATGCAGAATATTGATGGTTTATTCGATGCTAAAATTGATCTGTTGGACAATGTAATTTTGTTCTCTGCTTTGGCTGAGGTGAAGCCAACAGCCATTATTCCTCTGATGGCTAATTTAAGCCAGATTAACTCCAGTTCGCTGATGATTAAGGCTTTTCTTGATATTCAGGATGAAAACTTACCGAAGTTAGTGGTATGTCAATCTTTCCTTGTTTCAGCCGGGCTGACTTTTACCCAATTTTCTCATTTTTTGCAGCAGGGCGAAGAACAGATTGGGAGTGTGATTTTTGAAATTCACAGTAATAACTTGTTATATATTAACCGTGATATCGAAATCGAGGGTGATATTGAAGAGGAAGAAGAGTCACAGGCTTCCGTTAAAGCACCGACTTTTACTTTGCACTAATATTTCCAACACGGTCGTTCAACAATGCAATGTACGCAATATTCCGCGGGGCATTGTCACTCCTGTCAGTGGCTCGAGAAACCCTATTTTCAGCAGTTAGAAGATAAGCAGCAGAATTTAAAACAGTTATTATGCCAAACCATCGTGAATCAATGGTTGCTTCCGATTGCCAGTCAACAAAACGCCTTTCGTAATAAAGCTAAAATGGTCGTCAGTGGCAGTGTAGAGCGTCCATTGCTGGGCATGTTGCATCGCGATGGGGTTGCCGTTGATCTGTGTAATTGTCCTCTCTATCCGGCGCATTTTCAGCGTGTATTTGATGTCGTTAAATCTTTCATTGCTTGCGCTGGCTTGACGCCATATAACGTTGCCCGTAAACGGGGTGAGCTGAAATACCTGTTACTGACAGAAAGTCGTCATAACGGTGAAATGATGCTGCGTTTTGTCCTGCGCTCTGAAACGAAAATTGCTCAACTGGAGCGTGCTTTACCCCGGTTGCGGGAGCAATTGCCACAGCTTACGGTTATCTCTGCCAATATTCAGCCAATCCATATGGCGATCCTGGAAGGCGAAAAGGAGATCCTGTTTACTGAACAAAAAGCACTAAAAGAAGAATTTAATGGCGTTCCTCTTTATATTCGTCCACGCAGTTTTTTCCAGACTAACCCGGAAATTGCTTCTGAGTTGTATGCGACAGCAGGGCGCTGGGTTCGTGAACTGAAAATCAGCAGTATGTGGGATCTGTTCTGTGGCGTTGGTGGTTTTGGCCTTCATTGTGCGGATAAAAATACCCGTTTAACTGGCATTGAAATCAGCCCTGAAGCGATTGATTGTGCCGTTGATTCGGCCAAAACATTGGGTTTGGAAAACATTGAGTTCAAGGCTTTGGATTCAACGCACTTTGCTGTAGCAAAGGATCACATTCCTCAATTGGTTCTGGTTAATCCACCTCGTCGCGGAATGGGTAAAGAGTTGTGTGATTATCTCGGTAGAATGGCGCCCGATTATATTCTTTATTCAAGCTGCAATGCTCCGACGATGGCGAAGGATATCACTGTGTTGGTCAAGTACCGTGTGGAAAAAACACAGTTGTTCGATATGTTCCCTCATACTGAGCATTACGAAGTTTTGACGTTATTGGTGTTAAATCAAAACTGAATGATAGGCGTGACTGGGATGGGGTTCCGGCGGGAACGCCCATCCTGTTTAATTACGGTGCTCAAAAGCCAGCGCACGTCGTTCAATCATCCGCATCAGCAAAGTCAGGATACCGTTAACACACAGGTAAATTATACCTGCGGCAACAAAAGCCATCACATCATAATGACGGCCAAACAGAAGCTGACTGTATCCCATCACCTCCAGCAAAGTTATCGTACTTGCAAGAGAAGTACTCTTGAAAATCAATATAACTTCGTTGGAATAGGAAGATAATGCCCGTTTGAAGGCATATGGCAGCAGGATCCGCATGGATTGTGCTTTGGACATTCCCAACGCCTGGCAGGATTGCCACTGGCCCACGGGAATGGCCTTTACTGCGCCATAGAATAGCAGGGTAGAATATGCCGCGCTGTTAAGCGCCAGTGTTACCATTGCACACAGCCAGGGTTGAGACAGTAAATGCCAAAGCCACGGAAACTCTTTTAAAGATGGAAACTGCCCAGGCCCGTAATAAACCAGAAAGAACTGCACCAGCAAAGGGGTACCGGTGAACAGCGTAATGTAGGTTTTTACCAGCTGTGTCAGTACTGGCAATTTGATGGTCAGAACCATAGTGAACAGCACGGACATCATGAAAGCGGTAAAAAGAGCCGCAGCGGTCAGGCTCAGACTGGTTTGCAGCCCTGACAGAATTTGTTGAATATATTCGAGCATCAGGAAGCACTCCGATCAAAGCGGGTGGTATGCATCTCAATTTTCTTCAGAATAAACTGACTGATCAGGGTGATAGCCAGATAGATAAGCGCCACAATCATATACCAGGTAAAGGGTTCCTGAGTCCGTATCGCAATACTTTTGGTTTGCAGCATTAAATCATTAACACTGATAAGCGATACCAATGCGGTGTCTTTGAGTAAAACCAGCCATTGGTTACCGAGCCCTGGCAGAGCATGTCGCCACATTTGAGGCATTATCAGGCGGAAAAATATTTCAGTGCGGCCGAGACCTAATGCTTGACCGGCTTCCCATTGGCCGGCAGGAATGGCTTTTATCGCGCCACGAAGTGTCTGGGATGCATAGGCAGAGTAGAGCAGGGAAAGTGCAATGACACCACAAAGGAATGGGCTGACATAAAAATCCTGAATATCTATCTGAATTCTGGGATGCCAGAAGATAAGATAAACCTCAAAGCCATCCGCCAGTGTCATCAGCAGTTGTGATGCGCCAAAGTAGACGAAAAGTACGACTAAAATTTCCGGCAATCCCCGGAACAGGGTGACCCAGCAGGTGCCAAGCAGGGCAACGGGTTTCCAGCGCGCTGATTCCCAGGCAGCAAATAGCATTGCTAAAATAAGACCAAGCACTAATGCAGAAACGGCAAGGCCGACGGTGATGCCGGCGGCGCTTGCTAGAGATTGAAATTCATTCATTGATGTTCAGTTATTATTCAAACCATTTTTTATAGATGATGTCATAAGTGCCATCTCGTTTGATATCAGCCAGTGCTTTGTTCAGTTTATCCTGTAGCTCTTTGTTGCCTTTACGCACCGCAATCCCTAAACCGATACCAAAGTAATTCTTGTCAGTGACTTTGTTACCCACGGTACTTAAGTTTTCATTTTTTTTCAGCCATTCGTTGACAACGGCAGTGTCACCGAAGACGGCGTCCAGACGGCCATTTTTCAGATCCAGAATGGCATTCTGATAGCTGTCATAGGGAACGGTTTTAATCTCTTTTCGTTGTTCCATCAGGTACTTCTGGTGAGTTGTACCATTCTGGATACCCACTTGTTTGCTTTTCAGGTCTGCGATGCTGGAGATTTTGCTTTTAACTGTGATAAATATCGCTGAGTTATCGTAATAAGTATCAGTAAAATCAACCTGTTTCTGACGTTCAGGGGTGATATCTATACCTGCCACTAAAGCGTCGAAGCGACGGAATTTCAGACTTGGGATCAGGCTGTCAAATGATTGGTTAGTGAAAGTACATGTTACATTAATTTGCTCACAGATAGCATTGGCCAGATCGATATCAAAACCCTGAATTTTATTATTTGCATCAATAAATTCAAACGGCGGATAAGTGGCTTCCGTGGCAAAACGAAGGGTCTGTTTTTCCGTGGCGGTTGCAGATAACGTAACGGTACCCAAGAGGGCGGCAAGGAGTAATTTTTTCATCGCTATATCCTGTAGTAGTTAGTGTGACAGATAATTAGCAAAGGCTTTGGTTTGTGGTTGAGTAAAATGGCTGATATCACCTTGTTCTATAATGCGGCCGTTTTCCATATAGACGACACGGCTAGCGGCTTTACGGGCGATTTCCACTTCATGGGTCACGATAATCTGTGTAATACCTGTTGCAGACAATTCATGGATAATATTCACTACTTGTGCGGTGATTTCCGGGTCCAGTGCCGCCGTTGGTTCATCAAATAATAAAACCTGTGGTTCCATCATCAATGCCCGTGCAATAGCGACCCGCTGCTGTTGTCCACCGGATAAATGTTGTGGAAAGCGACCGGCAAAATCCTCCAGGCGCAAACGGGAAAGTAGCTTATCTGCTTTTTCCTTAGCCTGCTGTTTGGATAAACCGAGCACACGACAAGGTGCCTCGATCAGGTTATCCATGACAGTGAGGTGTGGCCACAAGTTATATTGCTGAAAAACCATACCGACATTCTGACGTAGAGAACGAATCTCCTTTATTCCTGGCGTTTGTTCAAAATCGAATTGATGATTAGCAACCGCCAACTGGCCGGATCGCGGTATTTCCAGCAGGTTTAGTACCCGCAACAACGTGCTTTTACCTGCGCCACTTGGCCCTAGCAAAACCATCGTTTCCCCTGAACAACACTTAAGATTAATATCAAACAGTGCCTGATGGGCACCGTAATAGCAATCAATGCTTTTTAATTGAATACTCATGCTTTAATTCTGAATAGTCAGTGATTTATCCCGATGCTAAACCCATTAGCATAATTATGCAATATTTTATGCATAGAATATTATTAATCGATATTTCAATAATATGTCTGATTAACCTGTTCTACTGTGCTTTGTATAATTCATTAACAAAAGCTTGCTTATTCTGTTTTTATACGGCGGAAATGAATAATTATTGCTTATTTCTCAGTAAGTAAGTCCTCAGATTGTTATTGATGACATCGAATATCATTGTGGCTGAAATACTAATTAAGTAAAGAATGCGATCAGTAAAGGGGCCAGTAAGCTCAACAAAAAACCGTGAACAATAGCGGCTGGAATAATACTGACTCCACCACATCGTTGTAATATCGGCAGAGTGAAATCCATAGAAGTCGCACCGCTTAACCCTATTGCGCTTGAACGATACCGATTGACCAGAACCGGAATAAGCATAATTGCTGCAAGTTCACGCACCAGATCATTAAAGAATGCGGCACTGCCGATGATCGGCCCGTAAGCGTCAGAAAGCAAGATGCCGGAAAGGGAATACCAGCCATAACCGGAAGCAAATGCTAAACCTGTTTTGATCGGCAGTCCAAGGATAAGTGCAGCAATTGCACCGCCAGCAAGTGCACTGACAGCGACGATAATCGCAATAACCGTACCACGGCGGTTTAGCAATATCTGTTTGAGGTTCATGCCGCTGTTACGTAATTGAATACCTACCAGCAACAGTAAAATAACCAGCGCAATTTCACTGGCACGATTGGCGAAATGCAGCCATGACCAGTCGGTTAACCCAAGTAGAAAACCTAAAATCAGAACACCACATAATTTCAGTGATTCAAAAATCATATGTAAACGGGAAGGAGGCTTTTCCTGTTTATGCGGGCTAACAATCCAGGGATTATGTTTTTCAAACAGGAATAATGCCAGCATATTGGAGGCAAAAATACACAAGAAAAATACAGAAGCATACTGAAAAATATAAAATAGATTGCTGCTTAAATTTTCCAATAAAGCAAGGCTGATTCCCATTAAAAACAGAATGACATAGACCATTGCATTAAGAAGATGATGAACAGCGTTTAGCAGTGCTTTGTTATTCAAATGGGTAAGATAGCCTAGTGCTAACGGCAAAAGAATGATCAGCAGCCCAGAATACATAATTAATATCCTTTAAAACGATTAACGTCTTTTTATCCAAGTTTAGTCTAAAAATTAGACTGAAAGACTACGGAAATTAAAGATAACAATTTTTTTACATTAAGAGAATAGCCAGGATAAGGTGAAGTATGTTGTTGCTCAAAGAATTTTTTATTCTTAAGGTGGGTGTGTTATTAAGAACTTTCAGTAGATATAAGACTCAAAGAGGGTTGTATCTATTTAGGATGAGTGGAAACTTCCGGTTTTTGTGGCATTGCAAGAAACATTGCTTTTTGCCCACTCCGTTGCTCCCATATTTAAGGTGATGATATTTAAATGAATTTTATTAGTTCGAAGCGTCGATGGATTGTGTTGTTAACTATTGTGGCAGTTATTGCGTTGGCTCTGGCCTATTTTCTGCGTGGACCAGAAACGATTAAATATCAGACTATACCCGTCATTAAAGGCGATTTGGAGAAAAATGTCCTGGCTACAGGGAAGTTGGATGCTGTCAGAAAAGTAGATGTAGGGGCGCAGGTTAGTGGTCAGTTGCAGAACTTGTATGTTGAAGTGGGTGATAAGGTGACAAAGGGCCAGTTATTGGCATTGATCGATCCTAAACCTGCTCAAAACCAAGTAAAAGAAGTTGAAGCGACGATTAAAGAATTGAGCGCTAATCTGATGGAGGCCAGGGCACAATTGAAGCTGGCACAGCTGACATTACAACGTCAGAATAATCTGGCAGAAGTGCAGGCAGTCTCTCGCCAGGAATTAGATCAGGTTAAAACGGATGTTGAAGTGAAAAGAGCGAGGGTAGAAACTTTGCTGGCGCAAATCAGTAAAAATCAGGCTAGCCTTGATACTGCCAGGGCTAATTTGCAATACACCCGTATTACTGCGCCGATGGATGGCATTGTTGTCAATATCAAAACACTTCAAGGGCAAACGGTTATCGCGGCACAGGAAGCCCCGACTATTCTGACATTGGCTGATCTTGGCACGATGCTGGTAAAAGCGGAAGTTTCAGAGGCGGATGTTATTGACCTGAAACCCGGTCAGAAAGCTTCTTTTACCGTATTAGGCGCACCTGACAAGAATTTCACTGGTGTGTTGAAAGATATCTTGCCGACGCCAGAAAAGATTAATGATGCAATTTTCTTTTATGCCCGCTTTGAGGTGCCTAACCCTAAGCAACTTTTGCGTTTACAAATGACGGCTCAAGTAAAAATCCAGCTCGATTCCCATCCTGGCGTGTTAATGATCCCGCTTTTTGCCCTGGGTAAACAGATTACTCCAACCCGCTATGAGGTGGATATCCTAAAAGGGGGTAAAGAAGAGAAACAGGAAGTGGCTATCGGTGTACGCAATGATGTGAATGTACAGATTTTGTCCGGCCTGAAAGAACATGAGCAGGTGATTACCGGTCGTGGTGAAGCAGGGGATGAGTAATGAATGCGTTACTTGAGCTGAGAGGCATAGAGCGCAGCTATCCTGCTGGCGAGCAACAGATAAAAGTACTTGATGATGTTACCTTGTCTATTCACTCCGGAGAGATGGTTGCGATTATCGGCGCTTCTGGGTCTGGTAAATCGACACTGATGAATATCCTTGGTTGTCTTGATAAACCCAGTCGTGGTGAATACCGGGTCGCGGGACAGAATGTTGCTGAACTGAATAATGATGAACTGGCGGCGTTGAGACGGGAGCATTTTGGGTTTATTTTTCAGCGTTATCATTTGCTGACCCATTTGACCGCTGAACAGAATGTAGAAATTCCTGCGATTTACGCCGGGGCGGCTAAAACTGTACGCAGACAGAGAGCAGTAGAGTTGCTTGACCGTTTGGGGCTTGACGAGAGAGTCAACTATCGGCCAGGGCAGCTTTCTGGTGGACAGCAGCAGAGGGTCAGTATCGCCAGGGCGTTGATGAATGGTGGTCAGGTTATTTTGGCTGATGAGCCAACGGGGGCGTTGGATAGCCATTCTGGTGAAGAGGTGATGGCTATCCTCAAACAGCTGTGTGAACAGGGGCATACCGTTATTATTGTCACGCATGATCCGAAAATCGCGGCTCAGGCACAGCGGATTATTGAGATCAAAGATGGCCGCATTATGAGTGACTCAGGCTCGAAACTGAGTAAAACCGTGACGGAAGCCCCACCGATAACATCAAAAATATCATCAATACGTCAGATTTTTGGCCGATTTAATGAAGCTTTGTTGATGGCATGGCGGGCGATGGTCGTCAACAAGATGCGGACTTTGTTGACGATGTTAGGGATTATTATTGGTATCGCGTCTGTAGTGACTATTTTGGTTATTGGAGATGCCGCCAAGGCATTGGTGTTATCCGATATTAAAGAGATTGCAACGAATACCATTAGTGTTTATCCGGGAGAAGATTTTGGTAGCGACGATCCGGTCAGTAAGCAAGCGCTGAAAATCGCGGATGTAGACGCTATCAGAGCACAATCTTATATTCTGGCGGTTTCACCGAATATTGAGGGAGGGACGCGCCTTCGTAAAGGAAACATTGATGTTGCTGCGAGAGTCTCCGGCATTGGTGATGAATATTTTCAGGTTTATGCTTTGCGCTTTGCTCAGGGAATGAGTTTTACATCGGATATGGTACGCCGTCAGGGGCAAGTTGTGGTTATTGATAGAAATACCCAGCGTAAATTATTTCCTCACCAAAAAAATGTGATTGGTGAAGTCATTCTGATGGGTAATATGCCTGCCACTATTGTCGGGGTGATAGCTGAAAGAAAATCGGCATTAGGCAGTGATAGTTCATTACATGTCTGGTTACCTTATAGCACCATGACCAGTCGCCTGTTAAACCGGAATTATCTGGATTCAGTTGTTGTCAGGATCAAGGATGGTCACAACTCTAAGGAGGCAGAACAGAAGATCGTTCGATTGCTGACTTTACGCCATGGGAAAAAGGATATTTTCACCTATAACACGGATATGCTGATAAAAACGGTGGAAAAAACGACCCGTACTTTGCAGCTGTTTTTAACAATGGTGGCAGTAATCTCATTGATCGTTGGTGGTATCGGGGTCATGAATATTATGTTGGTTTCGGTCACTGAACGCACAAGAGAGATTGGCATCCGTATGGCCGTAGGGGCCAGAACCAGTGATGTTATGCAGCAATTTCTGATAGAAGCTATTTTGGTTTGTTTAGTTGGCGGTATTTTGGGAATAGCACTGTCTTATACGATTGCATTTATTGCGCAACTGGCACTGCCAGGCTGGAGTTTTGTTTTCCAGCCAGTCGCTTTACTGAGTGCTTTCGCCTGTTCTACCGCAATTGGTGTGATATTTGGGTTTTTGCCGGCCCGTAATGCTGCCCGCCTTGATCCGATAGACGCTCTGGCGAGAGAATAAGTGGACGTTATGTCACCCCACAGGCAAAATTGCCTGTGGGGTGTAAAAGTAACACCTGGTCATATTACCCATAGGTCAGGTTATCTGGCCTTTGGATTCGTTTTCAAGGGGAACAATAATGCTGGCATGATTTCCCTTTGGGCCTTGGTGAATGCTGAAATACACCTTCTGGCCTGCTTTCAGTGTCCGGTAACCGTCCATCTGAATGGTTGAGTAATGAGCGAATATATCTTCTCCGCCGCTTGCCGGGCAAATAAACCCAAAGCCCTTGGCATTATTGAACCACTTAACAGTACCTGTCTCCATACTTTTACATCCCTCGTTTAATCATTTCGGTTGAGATGAGTCATTAATATAACGTTCGTAAACAATCACATGTAACCAGTTACATTATCTATGTTTGTTCACAAAACATACTGTAATAAAAATCAAATTCTCGTCAAGTACAGAACAAATGTCTGGTTGTTTTGAATGACCAAAGTTTGATATAGATAACGATATGAGTTTTGTTCATTCACTTTTATGCCGGGTTTTTATAGCGGAATAGACTGTGGTAAACGGAGTTGCCCAGATAAATGATAAGATAAGTGGAAACATAATTTATTTGCTGGCAGTAGCTGGTATTAGCGATTAATCCTGTTGGAAAAACAATGAGTGAATATCATAATAGTTTGAAAAATAAAGAGTTAGTTAAGGATGAGCAACAGCAAAAATTGCAACCGCCATCAATGTATCAGGTCATTCTTAACAATGATGATTACACTCCGATGGAGTTTGTAGTTGACGTATTACGAAAGTTCTTTTCTTATGATGTTGAACGGGCAACGCAATTAATGTTGGATGTCCATTATCAGGGTAAAGCTATTTGTGGGGTTTATACCGCAGAGGTGGCAGAAACTAAAGCGGCTCAGATAAATATGTATGCCAGGGAGCAGGGGCATCCATTACTTTGTACGCTGGAAAAAATCTGACCAAGTATACTGATTTTAGGGGGAGGTGCCTATGCTCAATCAAGAGCTTGAACTTAGTCTTAATATTGCCTTTGCTAAAGCGCGGGATAACAGACACGAGTTTATGACCGTGGAGCACCTATTGCTGGCATTGTTAAGCAATTCATCAGCGCGTGAAGCATTGGAAGCGTGCAAGGTCGATCTGGCTCAATTGCGTAAGGAGCTGGAGAATTTTATTTCACAAACAACACCGTTGCTGCCTGAGAATGATGAGCGGGAGACTCAGCCAACCTTGAGCTTTCAGCGTGTTCTTCAGCGCGCGGTATTTCATGTTCAGTCCTCTGGGCGTTCAGAGGTTTCCGGTGCTAATGTGCTGGTGGCTATTTTCAGCGAACAGGAGTCTCAGGCTGCTTATTTGCTGCGTAAACATGATGTCAGTCGTTTGGATGTGGTTAATTTCATTTCTCATGGAACGCAGAAAGAAGACATTGAATCGGATCATCAGGGAATAGGCGCTCAATCTGCGGAAGAACAGCCTGCTGGTGAAGATCGGTTGGAGAATTTTACCACTAATCTTAATCAACTTGCCCTAAGAGGGCAGATTGATCCATTGATTGGCCGCCATGATGAGCTGGAAAGAACGATTCAGGTACTGTGCCGTCGCCGGAAAAATAACCCATTATTGGTGGGGGAATCGGGGGTGGGGAAAACCGCTATTGCAGAAGGATTGGCATGGCGGATTGTACAAAAAGATGTACCGGAAGTGATGGCCAATTGTACGATTTATTCACTGGATATTGGTTCATTGCTGGCAGGAACCAAATATCGCGGTGATTTTGAGAAGCGCTTCAAAGCCTTGTTAAAAAACCTTGAGCAAGATAGAAAAAGTATTCTATTCATAGATGAAATCCATACCATTATCGGTGCAGGTGCGGCGTCAGGGGGGCAAGTCGATGCGGCTAATCTGATCAAACCTCTGTTATCCAGTGGACGTATCAGGGTGATTGGTTCTACGACATATCATGAATTCAGTAATATTTTTGAAAAAGACCGGGCGCTGGCGCGTCGTTTTCAGAAGATTGATATTGTTGAACCTTCACCGGAAGAGACGGTACAGATTATTAAGGGGTTGCGGCCAAAATACGAGGCGCACCATGATGTACGCTATACCACGAAAGCTATCCGCGCTGCGGTTGATTTATCAGTGAAATATATTACTGATCGTCACTTACCCGATAAAGCCATTGATGTCATTGATGAGGCGGGGGCGCGTACTCGTCTGGTGCCGATCAGCCGGCGTAAGAAAACGATCAATGTGTCGGATATTGAATTTATCGTTGCACGTATTGCCCGTATTCCTGAAAAAACAGTTTCGGCCAGTGATAAGGATGTATTGAAGACGCTGGATGAGCGGTTGAAGATGCTGGTGTTTGGTCAGGATACAGCGATTGCAGCATTAACCGAAGCAATCAAGATGAGTCGTGCGGGATTAGGGCAGGATAATAAACCGGTGGGTTCTTTCCTGCTTGCTGGCCCGACAGGGGTGGGCAAAACGGAAGTCACCGTGCAGCTTGCCAGGGCACTGAATATCAAATTATTGCGCTTTGATATGTCGGAATATATGGAACGCCACACCGTCAGCCGCTTGATTGGTGCGCCACCAGGATATGTTGGTTTTGATCAGGGGGGATTACTCACAGATGCGGTGATTAAGCATCCTCATTCAGTGTTGCTGCTTGATGAGATTGAAAAAGCCCATCCAGATGTATTTAACTTGTTATTGCAAGTGATGGATAACGGTACTCTGACCGATAACAACGGCCGTAAGGCGGATTTCCGTAACGTTATTGTCGTTATGACAACGAATGCTGGCGTACGTGAAACTCAGCGCACATCCATCGGATTTAAGCAGCAGGATAACAGCTCTGACGCGATGGGAGAGATCAAGAAGGTATTTACACCGGAATTCCGTAACCGTCTTGATGGCATTATCTGGTTTAATGCGCTTTCTGTTGAGGTTATCCAACAGGTAGTCGATAAGTTCATTGTCGCACTGCAAGCACAATTGGATGAAAAAGGCGTTTCACTGGAAGTCAGTGCGGATGCTCGCCAATGGCTGTGTAATAAAGGCTACGATAAAGCAATGGGCGCTCGTCCAATGGCGCGGGTCATTCAAGATAACCTGAAAAAACCGCTAGCCAATGAACTATTGTTTGGTTCATTAGTTCACGGTGGCTCGGTTCGTATTGATCTGGATAAGGCAAAACGGGTACTGACCTACGATTTCAGCAATGCTTATAAGCAGAAACCGGAAAACGTAGTGCACTGATATAGGGTCACACCACAGGTGAATACAAAGTTGCTATTACCTGTGGTGTAATACCTGAAACGGTAATGAATCAGCGGCTACGGAAGACGATACGGCCTTTGCTCAGGTCATATGGGGTCAGCTCAACTGTAACCTTGTCGCCTGTCAGGATGCGGATGTAATTTTTACGCATTTTACCGGAGATGTGAGCAGTGACTACGTGCCCGTTTTCTAATTCAACGCGGAACATAGTATTTGGCAGCGTGTCCAGCACGGTACCTTGCATTTCAATATTGTCTTCTTTGGCCATCTAATCCTCTAAGTTTAATAACCATCGTTTTTAACCGGCCAGATAATGCCGAAAAACCCGCATTATGTAAAGGAATGTTGTCTTTTAAACCACTATATTTGCAAATAACTCATGGCTGCATTCCCGCCATAATCAACATTGGTTGGTAAAATATTGATTATAATTCCAGTACTTGTTGCAACCAGCAGCCAGGTTTTAATGACCGGTTTCTGAATTGATAAAGATACTGAATAAATTCTTCCCTGGAGATTTCCTTTGCTCCCAGTGAGGCAGTGTGATGATTTAGCACTTGGCAATCAAGCAGTTCACCACCGTATCGCAGAAAATGGTGATAGAAAGCAACGAAAGCGCATTTGGATGCATTCTCCATTCGGCTGAACATAGATTCACCGCAAAATAAAGTGCCAACGTTGACGCCATACAGGCCACCGACAATATGTTCACCATACCAGACTTCTACCGAATGCGCCTTTCCTGTCTGGTGTAACTCTTGATAACCTTGTTGGATATCCCTGCCTATCCAGGTTCCTTCCTGCCGTTGAGCGCAGTAATGAATTACTTGTTCAAAAGCATGATTCACCGTAATGCGGTATGGATGATTGCGCAGAAACCGGCGTAATGTCCGGCCAGTATGCAATTCACCCGGCATGATTATCGCACGTGGATCAGGTGACCACCAAAGCGGTATTTCACTGGGTAAAAACCAGGGGAAGATCCCTTGATGATAAGCTGCGCTCAACCGTTCAGAGGATAAATCTCCGCCCACTGCCAGCAGGCCGTTCGGTTCCATTAATGCCTCTGCTGGGTGAGGGAAGTCATATGAATCATCATTCAGTTGAATTATTGGCATGGTGTATTACCGCTCCGATTCAGGCGAATCTGATATTGCCGCTGATAAAACTGATAATAGAAGCCTTGTCGAGCCAGTAACTCATTATGCTGCCCTTGTTCAATAATAGCGCCTCCATCCATGACATAAATACGGTCCATATGGTCAAGACTGTACAGACGGTGGGTAACAATAATCAATGTCTTATGCTGGCAATGCTGGCGCAGTAGGGACAGAATTTGCTGTTCAGTATCCGCATCAAGCCCTTCCGTTGGTTCATCCAGTAACATGAGAGGCGCTGAATGCAGTAACGTTCTGGCAATGCCCAGGCGGCGCTGTTCACCGCCTGATAACTGACGGCCACCTTCGCCCATCCAGCAGTTCAGTCCCTCATCCGTTTCCAGCAGATTGCTTAAACCTACTTGTTTCAGCACAGTTTCCAGCTCATTATCGGCAGCATTTGGCTTTGCCAGTAATAAATTTTCACGCAACGTATGGCTAAATACATGAACACGTTGTGGAACAACCGATATCATACTGCGCAGGGTCGGTTCGTCATAAACAGTAATAGGATGTTGGTTCAGACAGATAGTACCTGAATCCGCGTTCCAGGCACGAGTGAGTAACTGTAGCAACGTAGATTTACCACAACCTGTTTTTCCTAACAGAGCGATATGTTCTCCCGCTTTCAAGCAGAGAGAAATATTTTTCAGGACAGGTAATGGTTGTTCGGGGTAAGTGAAACAGAGATTTTCAATGTTAATACTGATTTGCTCTGAACTTTCCGGCCCAGAAGCAGGAAAAATCACTTCCGGTTCTTGTTGCATCAATTGGGAAACGTGGGTTGCAGAGGTAATGACTTGTCCCAGGTGTTGGAATGCAACAGCGACCGGGCCCAGGGTTTCAAAAGCGGCAAGCGAGCAGAAGACAAACAGTGCAATCAAGGCACCTGGCTGACTGTTCCCTCCCACACCATTAGCGGCTATCCACAGGATGAATGTGACGGTCATACCGGTGGCAAAAATCATGATGGCTTGTGACAAACCGGTCAGATTAGCTTGCTGTTGCTGACGCTTTAGCCAACGTGATTCAACATCCGCCATCGACTTTCGGAAGCGGCCAAGAGCACCGAATACCATCAATTCGGCTTGTCCCTGCAATGTCGCCGTGAGTTGAGTGCGGTATTGACTACGCAGAATGGTCAGATCACGGCCGATGGGTTTACCTGCGTGATAAAATACCAATGGCAGCAAGATCAGCAGAGTCAGCATAATACTGCCAAGGGCATAGGCCAATGTGAGATCCAGAAAACCGAGGCCGAAAGTGAGGACGATGATAACGACAATGGCTGCGAATATCGGTGAAATGACTCGTAAATAGAGATGGTCCAACGTTTCAACATCAGCAACTAGCCTGTTGAGTAGTTCACCCTGGCGAAAACGGGCGATTCCTCCCGGTGAAAGTGGCAAGATTTTCTGAAAAGCAAATACCCGCAAATGTGCCAGTACACGAAAAGTTGTATCATGGCTGACCAGCCGTTCAGTATAACGTCCGGCAGTACGCAGAATAGCGGCACCACGGACACCCGCAGCCGGTAGCATATAGTTGAATGTATTAAGTCCGGCAAAACCTGCCAGCGCGGTGCCGGCAAGGAACCAACCAGACAGCGTCAGTAAGCCTATGCTGGCGAGTAACGTAACAATCGCTAGAACCATACCTAAACTGATAAGAAACCAATGGCGGCGATAGAGCGCCAGAAAGGGAAGCAATACCCGCATAACTAAAGCTCCTCACTCCGATGAGATAACAGACGGGCGAATGCTCCCTGAGATTGCTTCAACGTCTGGTAATCTCCCTGTTCAATGATTAACCTTTTTTCCATGACCCAGATCTGATCATATTCCCGTGTTTCCTCCAATTGGTGGGTAACTAACAGGGTCGTCTGATGATAAGATGCCTGATTCAGTGTTTTCATCACCCGTTGTTCGCTATGAGCATCCAGACTGGCGGCAGGCTCATCCAGTAATAATAATTGGCAAGGTTTCAATAAGGCGCGGGCAACAGCGATACGTTGGGCCTGACCAACGGATAGCCGTGCTGCATTATCACCAATAATGGTATTCAGCCCATCAGGTAAATCATTAACAAATTCGGTGACGTATGCCTGTTCCATAACCTGATGGATTTGTTGTTGATTCGCATCAGGTTGATTCAGGCGAAGATTATCAAGCAAAGTTTGCTCAGGCAGGTGTGGATTTTGCCCAACCCAGCTCAATTGATCACGCCATTTCTGTGGATCTAACTCACGCAGCTCAGTGCCATTGATTTGTATTGAGCCATGGTAGGGTAGGAACCCTAACAATAAATTCAAGAGCGAGCTTTTACCTGCTCCGCTTTGCCCAACTAATGCAACGCGTTGATTTTTCTCTATAGTAAAATTTAGTGGGCCAGCCAGCGGGTTGCCATCGTGAGCCAAAATTTCCAGATTATTAGCGATTATCGTTAGAGAACTTTGGTTACTTAGCGTTTTATCGCCACTCGCAGGTGCATGTTCACCTTCACTGTTTAGCAGCGTCACCAATGATTCGGCTGCGCCAACAGCCTGTGCTTTGGCGTGATAATAAGTACCAAGATCACGCAGTGGCTGGAAAAATTCCGGGGCGAGGATTAAGACCAGAAAACCCGCAAACAGGGTCACGCCCATACCGTAACTGCCAAAATTAAGCTCACCCAGATAGGAAAAACCGAAATAGACGGCAACGACGGCAATAGAAACAGCAGCAAAGAATTCCAGCACCGCTGAAGAGAGGAATGCCATTCTCAGAACTTCCATTGTCTTGCGGCGGAAATCCTCAGTGGATTCGCTGATTTGTTGTACTTCCGCTTTGCCACGATAAAACAGGCGCAACGTTTCCAGCCCGCGCAGACGATCAAGGAAATTACCGCTCAACCGCTCCAATGCGACAAAGTTTCGCCGGTTGGCATCTGCGGCACCTAAACCAACCAGTGCCATAAACAGGGGAATAAGCGGAGCCGTTGCAAACAAAATCAGCCCGGCAGCCCAGTTAACAGGAAATAGGGTGATCAGGATAAGAATAGGGATCATCACTGCGAGATACATCTGTGGCAGATAGCGAGAGTAGTAATCCTGCATATCGTCTATTTGCTCAAGAATAATCGTTGCCCAACTACCTGCTGGTTTACCTTTAACCCATACCGGGCCAAGTTGTTCAAGTTTATCCAATACCATCGTGCGGATTTTCTGGCGCACGATTTTGCCACAAATAAAACCGATCCGTTCCCGGATAACACTGATTATTGCCCGCAGAGCGAAGGTTGTCGCCAGCAGCCAGAATTTATCCATGATGTGCTCGCGGGGAATGTGATCCATGATTAAAGCTTGCAGGATTGAGGCCAGTAACCAGGCTTGAGTGATGATCAACAAGCCACTGATTAAGCCAAATAGCATGGACAGGCGGAGCCAGCGCCGGGCCGGAGCACTTTGCTGCTTCAACCAGCGAACCAATTCATACTGTCTTGTTTTGTCCATAGGAAAAATTCTGATTATCAAAAAGGCTGGACTAGTGTCAGCATCCTGCCGATATGTTACATGCGAAAAGGCGCTACTGAAATAGCGCCTTGAAAGAAAAAGAGTTTATTTCGCTGCCAGCCCATCAAGGAAATGTTCTGCATCAAGGGCTGCCATACAACCTGTACCGGCGGATGTAATTGCCTGGCGGTAGGTATGGTCCATTACATCACCGGCGGCGAATACACCGGGAATTGAGGTCTGGGTAGCGTTACCCTGTAAACCGGACCGAACTTTAATGTAACCATTCTCCAGTTCCAACTGTTCTGCAAAGATAGCGGTGTTAGGGGTATGGCCGATAGCAATGAATGTGCCGGTAACCGCTAATTCTTCGGTTGTGCCGCTGTGGGTATCGCGCAGACGGACACCCGTAACGCCCATCTCATCACCGAGCACTTCATCCAGAGTACGATTAGTGTGCAGAATGATATTGCCATTTTTAACTTTATCCATCAGACGGCCAATCAGGATTTTTTCTGAGCGGAATGTATCACGGCGATGAATCAGGTGAACTTCTGCTGCAATATTTGCCAGATATAAAGCCTCTTCTACTGCGGTATTACCGCCGCCGACCACGGCAACTTTCTGGTTACGATAAAAGAAGCCATCACAGGTTGCACAGGCTGAAATACCACGGCCTTTGAACGACTCTTCGGAAGGCAGACCCAAATAACGTGCAGAAGCGCCTGTTGCGATAATCAGTGCGTCACAGGTATATTCTTGTTCATCACCATAAAGACGGAAAGGACGGTTTTGCAGGTCAACTTTTTGAATATGATCGAAAATGATTTCGGTCTGGAATTTTTCAGCATGTTGGTGCATACGTTCCATTAGCCTTGGGCCGGTCAGACCTTCAGGATCACCGGGCCAGTTTTCGACTTCAGTGGTTGTAGTCAACTGACCGCCTTTTTCAACCCCGGTAATAAGAACCGGATTTAAATTTGCCCGGGCAGCATAAACCGCAGCCGTATAGCCTGCGGGACCGGAGCCAAGAATAATGAGTTTATGGTGTTTGGCGGTGCTCATGAATACCTCATTTCCATTTATTGCATATCGTATATCGAACGATTGTAGGAGAAATAGGAGGGTAAAAAAAGCTAAAAGACTCATGTTACTAACGATTTTACCGATAGATATTAACTGGCAATGACTTTAACCTGAGAAAAGTGTTCTTTTAGTGTTGTTTGGCTTTCATTTGCTCATTTTTAATCAATGGTAAGCTATCGAAACGATTAACTGAAAATTTGTTCCACAGGTTGTTCTGATTTTTGTTCATTTGCTTTGACAATCGGCTGTGCATTTGCGAAAACATCACTGTAAGAGATAATTATCCACCTCGCTAAATCCGTTTCTATAAAAATCGACAAATCGATATGCGGATAATCTTCTCTGTGCAGCACGAAGAAAATGGCCTGTGAGCTGCTTTACTCTGATAGAGCGGAGCTTTAACTTTAAAGACATCTTTTCCAGCTCAGACTCAAGAGAGATAGGGGAAAATGTTATGGGTGTAGGAAAATAAAGAGAGATCAAAAGATGATAGATAATAAAAAACGTCCGGGAAAAGATCTTGATCGTATAGATCGTAATATCCTCAATGAGTTGCAGAAAGATGGTCGGATTTCTAACGTAGAACTGTCTAAACGGGTAGGATTGTCGCCGACTCCTTGCTTGGAGCGTGTGCGTCGCCTGGAGCGGCAAGGGTTTATTATTGGCTACACCGCATTGTTGAATCCTCATTATCTGGATGCATCGTTGCTGGTGTTTGTTGAAATCACCCTAAACCGTGGTGCACCAGATGTTTTTGAACAATTCAATGCTGCTGTGCAGAAATTGGAAGAGATTCAAGAATGTCATTTGGTTTCCGGTGATTTCGATTACTTATTGAAAACCCGCGTACCAGATATGTCAGCGTATCGTAAGTTACTGGGCGAAACTTTGCTGCGTCTGCCAGGTGTTAATGACACCCGCACATATGTTGTGATGGAAGAAGTGAAGCAGAGTAACCGTTTGGTCATTAAGACCCGCTGAAATCCTGCCAAAAAAAATGTACAGGTGCAAAACTGGAAGAACTTAGGTACACTCCTGTTTATGCATACAGTTTCAACGCTGAGCTATCTCGGCGTTGTTCCGTTAAATCAACAGGAAACCTGGAGAGCCTTTCTTGAGCCAGGAATATACAGAAGATAAAAATATTAGGTTGAAGAGACTTAGTAGTGGGCGCAGGTTGTTAGAAGCTGTGTTGCTTGTCATTGTTATCTTAGCGGCTTATCTGATGGTCGCACTTATCAGTTTTAACCCTTCTGATCCCAGTTGGTCCCAGACTGCGTGGCATGAGCCGGTCCATAATTTTGGTGGTGGTGTTGGTGCATGGTTGGCCGATACGTTGTTTTCTGCATTCGGTATACTGGCCTATGCCATCCCGCCACTCATGATATTGGGTTGTTGGACGGCTTTCAGACAACATGATGACAGAGAATATGTCGATTTTTTCGTGCTTGCTTTGCGCGTTATTGGTGCATTGGCAATCGTCTTGACTTCATGTGGATTAGCCGCGCTGAATGTTGACGATCTCCATTACTTTGCTTCTGGCGGTATTATTGGCAGTTTGTTTAGTAGTGCGATGTTGCCTTGGTTTAATGAATTGGGCGCGACACTGGCCTTACTGTGTATTTGGGCAATTGGGTTTACGCTATTTACTGGCTGGTCATGGTTAACGATTGCTGAAAAAACCGGGGCAATAATTCTTGGCGCGATAGGATTTATTACCAATCGCAGCCGTCATGAACAAGAATATACTCCATATGGTGAAATGGTTATTGAGCCGGAGAATTCCACCAATGGTAAAACAGAACCCGAATTTACAGCGGTTGATATTGATCATGATGATGTGCTGTTTACAGCACCGTCTGCGGCGGAATTGGCAAAAGCTGAACTGGATGAACCAGAATCAGTGAAAGCAGAAGCCGAAGAAAAACAGCAATCTGATATCCCAGTTATTAATATGGCTGATATTGATGCTGAACCTGAAATTCAGGTAAGTCTATCTGATGATGCTGTATGGTCTCAGTCATTAGCAGAAGAACATGAAAAAAATAATGACGAATCTGTTCGTTACATGTTCGAAATCCCTTCTGAATATAATTTTAAACCTGAATCTGAGCCTGTTATTAAAACGGCACCAACATTTGAACTGGCTGGCAACGGGCACAATAGCAGTGATACCTTCACTTTTACGCCTGAAACAGAGCCAAAAGATATTGCGCCAGTAGCTTCTGCAACGGTTATAGCAGGCAACTCTCAGGTTAAACGGGGGATCGGGCCAGAACTACCCCGTCCTAACCCAGTCCGTCTGCCAACCCGTCGTGAACTGTATGGCATTAAAGTCCCTTCACAGCGTCTTGCAGAACAGCAACAGCGTGAAGAAGAGGCCAGACAACAGATAGATGGCTGTGATGATACTGAGTCTGATAAACAGCAGGAAGCGTTGTTGCGCCAGCAGTTTCTTGAACAGCAGAGTGAGCGTTACCGTATCACTGCGGATATCGAAGAACAGGCGCAAACTCAGCCTCAGATAGTGCAGAATCAACCGGAACCAGAAAATCAGCTTTCAGTGGAAGAACCGGTTCAGACAGAGGTTGTTAAACAGGTGGTTGCACCACGGCAACGTGAGCATGATCAAGTGCAGGGTTACCCGCAAAAAGAGCTGGTAGAGCCGCTGTTGACGCCTTCTGTTCAATCAGTGCCGGAAAGTTTATTAGTACAGCCTACAGAAATTGCTTTTATACCAGCGCCTGTACACAATGTTGTGCAGCAACCGCAGCAACCGCAGCAACCGCAGCAACCGCAGCAACCGCAGCAAAATAGCCTATTCCATCCATTTCTGGTTCGTAATGATCAGTCATTACCAAAACCAACGACGCCAATGCCTTCGCTTGATCTGTTAGCCAGCCCTCTGGCAGAAGAGGAGCCAGTTGATATGTTTGCCCTTGAGCAAACTTCCCGTTTGATTGAAGCGCGTTTGAGTGATTATCGGGTTAAAGCTGATGTGGTTGGTTTTTCGCCAGGTCCGGTGATTACCCGATTTGAATTGGATCTGGCTCCAGGTGTTAAAGCATCACGTATTTCCAACTTATCAAGAGACTTAGCGCGTTCTTTGTCTGCGGTAGCGGTACGTATTGTTGAAGTTATTCCCGGTAAGCCCTATGTTGGTCTGGAGTTGCCGAATAGAAAACGTCAGACAGTGTATTTGCGTGAAGTATTAGATTGCGAAAAATTCCGCGATAATCCATCACCACTGACAATTGTGCTGGGTAAAGATATTGGTGGTCAGCCGGTTGTCGCTGATTTAGGCAAAATGCCTCACTTGCTGGTGGCGGGTACAACCGGTTCGGGTAAATCTGTTGGTGTCAACGCGATGATCCTCAGCATCCTCTATAAAGCAAAACCAGAGGATGTCCGCTTTATCATGATAGATCCGAAAATGCTGGAATTGTCAGTTTATGAAGGCATTCCGCATTTGTTGACTGAAGTTGTTACTGATATGAAAGATGCGGCGAATGCGCTGCGCTGGTGTGTTAGTGAAATGGAACGCCGCTATAAACTGATGTCTGCGTTGGGTGTACGTAATCTGGCCGGTTATAACGAAAAGGTTAAACAGGCGGAAGAGATGGGCCGTCCAATTCCTCATCCATTCTGGAAACCTGGCGACAGCATGGATATCACACATCCTGTGCTGAAAAAAGAGCCTTATATTGTTGTTATGGTAGATGAATTTGCTGACCTGATGATGACAGTTGGCAAAAAAGTAGAAGAATTGATTGCCCGCTTGGCGCAGAAAGCCCGGGCTGCCGGTATTCATTTAGTTCTGGCGACCCAACGTCCATCTGTCGATATTATTACTGGCCTGATTAAAGCGAATATTCCAACCCGTGTTGCCTTTACAGTTTCCAGTAAGATAGATTCTCGTACGATCCTTGATCAGGGTGGTGCTGAATCTCTTTTGGGAATGGGGGACATGCTTTATTTAGCGCCAAACTCCTCTATTCCGGTACGTGTTCACGGTGCATTTGTCCGGGATCAGGAAGTTCATGAAGTGGTTAATGACTGGAAAGCCCGTGGTCGTCCTGAGTACGTTGACAGTATCCTCAGTGGTGGCGATGATGCTGAGGGTGGTCTGGGTCTTGATAGCGGCGAGGAGTTGGATGCACTGTTCGATCAGGCAGTTGAATTTGTGATTGAAAAACGGCGGGTTTCGATTTCTGGTGTACAGCGTCAGTTCCGTATTGGTTATAACCGTGCTGCGCGGATTGTAGAGCAGATGGAAGCACAGCAGATTGTCAGTGCTCCAGGCCATAATGGCAATCGTGAAGTATTGGCACCGCCGCCACATGAGCGCGGATAATTAATACTGAGTAAAGGTATCTCTTACATGAAGAAGCTAATATTAATGGGTTGTTTGATGGCTGGCATGAGTATCAATTCCTCATGGGCAAATGCCAGCCAGGATTTGCAGGAACGTTTGGGCAAAGTAAATAGTTTTCATGCCAGCTTTACTCAGACAGTAACCAGCGATGATGGTGCAACAATTCAGGAAGGTGAAGGGCAATTGTGGGTTAAACGCCCAAACCTGTTTAACTGGCATATGACATCACCGGATGAAAGTGTTTTGGTATCGGATGGTAAAACATTGTGGTTCTATAATCCGTTTGTTGAGCAGGTAACGGCCAACTGGCTGAAAGATGCCACTGGCAACACGCCGTTTATGCTTATTACCCGTAACGATGTTAAAGACTGGTCTCAATATAAAATCAGCCAGAAAGGGAATGATTTTGAGCTGACACCGAATAATATCAATGGCAATCTGAAACGTTTTTTTATTACTGTAACGACTGATGGCACTATTCAGAAATTTTCAGCTGTTGAACAGGATGGACAAAAAAGTATCTATCAATTAAAAGGGCAGCAAAATACCCATGTAGATGCGGCAAAGTTCAGTTTTACGCTACCGAAAGGCGTTACGCTGGATGATCAGCGCCAGTGAGGTTTTAAGTGAGCAACCTGTCACTCGATTTTTCACAAAATGAATTCCAGCCACTGGCTGCGCGTATGCGGCCGGTGACATTAGAGCAATATATCGGCCAGCAGCATTTACTGGCTAAAGGAAAACCATTGCCAAGAGCTATTCGGGCGGGGCAACTGCACTCCATGATTTTATGGGGGCCGCCTGGAACGGGGAAAACAACATTAGCTGAAATTTTTGGATATTATGCGCAGGCGGATATTGAACGAATATCTGCGGTCACTTCCGGTATTAAAGAAATACGTGAGTCTATTGAAAAAGCGCGTCAAAACCGGAACGCCGGGCGTAGAACTATTTTGTTTGTTGATGAAGTTCATCGTTTTAACAAAAGCCAGCAGGATGCTTTTCTGCCACATATTGAAGATGGCACGATCACCTTTATTGGTGCTACGACAGAAAACCCCTCTTTTGAGCTAAATTCCGCATTACTCTCACGGGCGCGGGTTTATCTGCTTAAATCATTGACGATAGAAGAGATTGAACAAGTGCTTGATCAAGCCATGAAGGATAAAGAGCGTGGTTATCATGGTCAGGATATTGTTTTGCCGGAAAACACCCGTCACATGGTTGCAGAGTTGGTTTCTGGTGATGCCCGTCGTTCACTGAATCTGCTGGAAATGATGGCGGATATGGCAGAAACCAATGCTCAAGGGCAACGGGTTTTGACTCCGGAGTTATTGAACGAAGTCAGCGGAGAGCGTAGTGCCCGTTTTGATAATAAAGGCGATCGTTATTACGATTTAATTTCAGCATTACATAAATCTGTGCGTGGTTCTGCGCCTGACGCTGCGCTTTACTGGTATGCCCGGATTATTACTGCGGGTGGCGATCCGCTATATGTTGCCCGTCGTTTACTGGCTATTGCTTCGGAAGATGTCGGCAATGCAGATCCCAGGGCAATGCAGGTCGCCATTGCCGCATGGGATTGTTTTACCCGGGTTGGGCCCGCGGAAGGTGAAAGGGCAATTGCTCAGGCGATTGTTTATCTTGCCTGTGCCCCGAAAAGCAACGCTGTTTATACTGCTTTTAAAGCCGCGCTGGCTGATGCAAGGGAAAAGCCTGACTATGATGTTCCCGCACATTTACGTAATGCGCCGACAAAATTGATGAAAGAGATGGGGCTTGGTGAAGAGTATCGCTATGCTCATGATGAACCTAACGCCTACGCTGCCGGTGAAATTTATTTTCCGCCTGAAATGAGGGAAACCCGCTATTATCACCCGGCTAGCAGAGGATTAGAAGGCAAAATAGGTGATAAACTCGCCTGGCTTGCTGAACAGGATCAAAATAGCCTGATAAAACGCTATCGCTAATGTTGCTGTTGCGGTAAGGTTGACGGGTAAAAATATCTTATGGCCCATAAACTTGTGGGTCTATTCACATCATCTAACGTAATAACGACAAGCACAGGACAAGCATGCTCGATCCAAACATACTGCGTAATGAGCTAGACGCAGTCGCCGAAAAACTGGCTCGCAGGGGTTATACCCTTGACGTGGATACGCTGCGCAAACAAGAAGAGCGCCGCAAAGTTTTACAAGTTGAAACTGAAACCCTGCAAGCAGAACGTAATTCCCGATCGAAAGCTATTGGTGCGGCAAAATCCCGTGGTGAAGATATTGATCCATTACGTCAGGAAGTGAACCAGTTAGGTGAGAAATTGGATACAGCGAAATCCGAACTGGAAAAACTTCAGGCTGAAATCCGCGATTTGGTGTTAAGTATTCCTAACATGCCAGATGACTCTGCACCAATAGGTAAAGATGAGAATGATAATCTGGAAGTGAGTCGCTGGGGTGAACCACGTCAATATGATTTTGAAATCAAAGATCATGTTTCATTAGGTGAACTGGCGAATGGTCTGGATTTTGCCGCTGCTGTTAAACTGACTGGCTCGCGCTTTGTGGTGATGAAAGGGCAGATTGCCCGTCTGCATCGTGCTTTGGCACAATTTATGCTGAACCTTCATACCGAGCAGCATGGTTATCTGGAAACCTACGTTCCTTATCTGGTTAACCATGACACCTTATATGGTACAGGTCAGTTACCTAAATTTGGTGAAGATCTTTTCCATACCAAGCCTTTGGAAGAGGAAACCGCGAACCATTACGCACTGATCCCGACGGCTGAAGTGCCGGTAACCAACCTGGTTCGTGGTGAAATTCTGGATGAAAGCGAATTACCACTGAAAATGACAGCACATACACCTTGCTTCCGTTCAGAAGCGGGTTCTTATGGTCGTGATACCCGTGGCCTGATCCGCATGCACCAGTTTGATAAGGTTGAATTGGTCCAGATTGTTCATCCTGATGAATCAATGAATGCGCTTGAAGAGTTAACGAGCCATGCAGAGAAAGTATTGCAATTACTGCACCTCCCTTATCGTAAGGTCTTACTGTGTACGGGTGATATGGGCTTTGGTGCATGTAAAACTTACGATCTGGAAGTGTGGTTACCGGCGCAGAACACTTACCGTGAAATCTCTTCCTGTTCTAACATGTGGGACTTCCAGGCTCGCCGTATGCAAGCGCGTTTCCGTGGTAAAGACGATAAGAAGACTCAACTGCTTCATACCCTGAATGGTTCTGGTTTGGCTGTTGGCCGTACTTTGGTTGCTGTAATGGAAAATTATCAGCAAGCAGATGGCTGCATTGAAATTCCTGAAGTATTGCGTCCCTATATGGGCGGTTTAGAATATATCGGTTGATTATCTATTGTGTTAATAAAAAAGCGCCAATTTGGCGCTTTTTTATTGTCAATCTTAAACCATCGCCTAAGGAAATATTACCCCTGTGTAAATAAAATCACATCATAATATTGTGATCAATATCATTATTTAAGCTAAATAATCTAATCACTTAGTAGTAAGAAAATTAATTTTATTGATATTGCCGTGGCAAGGAGATATTTCAACGGAAGGACATATTTTTGGCGCGATATCTGGGTTGGTTTTCTCTTGGCAGTCAAAGAGATGGGTAATAACGGGCCATGAGTTTTATGATATTGGGGATAGTAGATTACCCCCATTTCAGATACTCATTAATATAAACAGTAAGAAAATAGACTTAGCTACCTTTATTCCAAGAATAAATTACCATTAAAAGTAGAATGACAATTTGGGATATTTAGGAATACAATATTGCGACTCTTAATCATGATCTCATTTCTGAATTAAGAGTTGTATGCCATATCATTCAACGGGATTCAATTGAACGCTGTTTCAAACAGCTCAATGAGCTTTATTTTTATGAAACAAGATTTTATATTTATGTGTTTAAAAAAAGCAAATAATATAACGTCAACGGAAAAAGGAGAGCCCAGTACCTTAATGACCAGTTCAATATCCTGCTGGAGCATAAAATAATCCAGAGAAAAGGAGATTCTCTGAATTATTTCAAAGATGTGGCGTTGTTCAAGGTATCTTAATCAAACAGCATTACCTTCTTCTAAGGAGATATTCTTTTACATTTCTATTAGTTACTCATTTAGTGAGAATGAAAATTGTTGGATTTGGTAAAGAATAGATATATCTTTTAGCTAACTAAAATGGATGATTTCTCCTTACCGATAAAAATGCTGCGGTAAGATGAATAATAGCAAGCCAAAATTAACGGCATAGAGATTAAAAGACCCAAGCCGAAAGGGATTATAGAGATTATGAGTATTATTGCCATAATAGTAAAGAATAAGAAACCGGACAGTAAATTCTTTTTCACGGCTTCTAAACTCATTGATACGGCAGCACCAAATTTAAAATTATGGAGAACGATTAATGCGGGTGCAAACCAGGTTAAAGCGGCAGTAATGATACAGAAAACGATCAGAACAAAGGAACCAAGAAGTAACGAGGACATACCGCTTTGGAGTATTTCAACAGAAGGTTCACCATATTGGCTGGCCAATGGGATATTCATCAGCGCACTACCGGCGACCATAAACATGGCGATAACGCCAAGGATCATAATACCAAATGATAAAGCACCAACGCCAAGCAGCGCGGCAAAATTTTTCTGGAATCCATTGAACAACAGCCCTAGTTCAAATTTTCCGGTAGTTCTTTGCTTCTCACACAGGGCAATAATACCGCCAAGAAATACTGGATTGAGAATTCCAGCAAATATCCCAAGGAGAGGAATAAACTGGAGAACAGACACAATAGTTAAATAGACAATGTTAAGCAGTATCCACATACCCAATTTACTTTTGACGAGACTCCACGCCTGACCAATCCATTTTATCCCATTTTCCCCATCGAGGGACTGACCACCAGCAATAAACACCTCCTGATTGTCAGATGTTGCTTGGGAATTAAAACTTAGGTTTTTATTATCCATGTATTTTTCCAATTTAATTGTTGACTTATATTAAATGGCTTTTTCTGTCTGTACCTCAAGAGCTCCAGTCTGCTGGAGAAAGCCGGCAAGTATATTATATTAATTTTATTAATCAACAAGTACTAATTAGGAGTAATAAGCAAAAAATGTTGGTGGATTTCCATGCAATTCATGGTTAAATATTTTTAATTGTATAAAAATATTCCAAAGTAACCTAAATAGCTAAGTTGTCTATGTAATATATTACTGTCTTTTATATAATCTAATCAATGCTTATATTTTAGATAATTTGAGATGGTCAAAATATTATTTGGCTGATTTTATTCAGCCATGTGAATTGTGTCGAAATTTTCAAAATAGACGTAGAATAAATTAATGACTTAATTAATCCATTAATTGAATCTTCTTTTTAATCTATTAATATATGTGAGTTCTATCAAAGAGTGCTCACTATGTTGAGTATATATGCATTGGGAGCGTTATTCTTGGCCCGATATCTCTGGCTAAAGGCATTTCAAAATATAGTAGTACAAACCGTTGATGTGCTTTGGAGAAAAGGTTGACTTCATCTCAAAAAATACATTGAAAATAATTGTAATAAAGTGTTTTTAGGAAGAAAATATTTCAATTTACAGGCTGTGTAATGGCATCTTAAAATATAATATTGGTTAAGTAAGGAAAGCAGATATTTATGTTACTACATCAACATTTAAATGAGTTTTATGAAGATTCTGACGTTGTACATTTGAATCAGGACGGATTGAAATTGAGTGCTATTGATGAGCTGATGTTATCAGGGACAAAATTAAAAACCGCAAGTTTTTATAACAATAACATTAATGTATTTCCTGATGCCATCTGTAATCACAAAAATTTGCAGGTTCTTAATATATCATGCAATAAGTTAAAAATAATTCCTGAATCGATTTGTAAACTTTCTTCATTAAGAATGCTGGATCTCGGTCAAAATGAAATAGACAACTTACCAAATGGGATAAGTGATTTAGAATCATTGCAATATTTATATGTTAGCGATAACAATATATCATTAATTCCTGAAAATTTTCATAAATTAGGAAATCTCATTTATCTTAATCTTACAGATAATTTATTTGAGCAAATTCCAGATGTACTTTTTAAAATTAACTCCTTAGTTGAATTGCGGTTATATAATAATAAAATTACCTATATAGATGAAAAAATTTCACACTTATCGAATCTTCGTGAACTTCATCTTATGAATAACAATATCAAATTGTTGCCTGATGAAATTAGTCACATAAAATCTTTAACTGTAATTGATGTATCAAACAATTCCATTTCAGAGATCCCATTAGATTTTGGAAATCTTACTTCACTTAGAGAATTGAACTTTAGGTTCAATAAACTTAATGAATTGCCTGATTCATTTGGTTCACTGAGTAAACTTACAACTTTAGATTTACGAGCTAATAATCTATCTACTTTACCTGATAGCTTTATTGATTTATATAATCTTAAAAAACTTGATCTCAGGTGGAATCGTTTTTCAGAAGTACCCTATGCCGTTTCCATACTTATGAAACGTGGCTGTTTGGTGCATATGTAATATTTAATTAAGTGTTTTTGATTACTTATTTTTATCGTTATCATATTTATTAATTTGCTGAAAATAAAAATGATTTTTTTCAGCAAATAGTAGATATGTCTTTTAGATAATTAAAGTAGATGATTTCTCCTTACCGATAAAAATGCTGCGATAAGAGGAGTAATAGCTAACCAAAAATAGTGGCATAGAGATTAAGAGGCCTAAACCTAAAGGAATTGCGGAGATCATGAAAATTAAGCCGATAGTCATGAAGAATAGGAAACCTGGTAACAAATTCTTTTTCACGGCTTCCAGGCTCATTGACATGGCAGCACCAAATTTCAAATTATGGATAATGATTAATGCTGGTGCAAACCAGGTTAAAGCGAGGCCAACGATGTAGAAGATGAATATAACAAAGGTACTGAGAAATAGCGTAGATAGGCTATGTTGGAGCATTTCGGCTGAAATGTTCCCTTGTTGGCTGGATAATAAGGTATGAATCATTGTATCACCGCCGACAATGAGTGCTGCGATTACGCCAAGGATTATAATGCCAAATGATAAAGCACCAACGCAAAGCAGTGATGTAAAATTTTTCTGAAATCCACTGAATAACAGCCCTAGCTCAAATTGTCCGGTAGTTCTCTGTTTTTCACACACCGCAATAATACCGCCAATAAATATTGGGCCCAAGACTCCAGCGAACAACCCAAGAAGAGGAATTATCTGGAGACCTATAATAATAGCCAGATAGATAATATTGAGCAGTACCCACATGCCTAATTTGTTTTTGACGAGATTCCATGCCTGACCAATCCATTTTATTCCACTTCCCCCATCAAGGGATTGACCACCAGGAATAAACACTTCTTTATTGTCAGGTATGTTGGGATTAGAACTTAGATCTTGATTATTCATGAATTTTCCAGTTTATCTGTTAGTTAGTAATAGGCTAAATAGCTTTTTCTTGTCTTCATTTGAAAAGACATCACTATTTGAGAAATCTGAGTATATATTATATTAATTTCGTTAATCGACAAGTGCTAATTATAATGAATAAGACAAAAATTCTGGTCGATTTGAATTCAATGTATTGCTGAGTGTTTCTAATTGTATTAAGTTGTAAATAATTGTAACAAAGTGTTTCAATATAATTTAATGTCTGAGTTTAATCGAAACATATCCCTTAAATCATAAATTTTAATTCTATTTGGTTTTTTTTTATGTAGAATGGAGGCTGGTGTTAATGGTAATTCATCGATATTTGAGCACTAAGTAGGAGTATATATGTCAGACTTAATTTATTTAACCTTAAAGGGCCATAAACAGGGATTAATATCGGCAGGTTGTTCGTCTATAGATTCAATTGGAAATAAAGGTCAATTGGATCATATAGACCAGATATTTGTATATAGCCTTGCGCACTCTCTAACCAGAGAGCAGAATGTTAATCATCATCCGATAACATTTAAAAAGCCTATTGATAAGTCGTCACCGCTTTTAGGGGTAGCGATTTCAGATAATGAAGTATTGGATGCCATCTTTGATGGTTATAGAGCGAATCAAGCCGGGATTCTGGAATTGTATTACACCATAAAAGTGATTGGGGCGACGATAACTGATTTAGCTATTTATCATCCTCATTCGATAACACATGCGGGTTCTCAGCCGCAAGAAACGATCTCTTTGCGATATAAGAGTATCACATGGACTCATCATATAGCAGGGACTAGTGCTTATAGTATTTGGGATGATCGCATTTATTAATCTATTTGCAGGTAAAATAGCTTTATTTTACCTGCAAAAATCATCAGTATGATCTGTATTGCAACTCATCATGCTAAATTAATATTATATTTGCTTTATGGTATCTTATCTTGTTGTTATATAAGAAATGATATTTAAATAACCTAAAGATAAATAATGACATGGTCGCAGACATTAATTTATTTCACCTGTAAAATTACCATTTGTTTTTTCTATAATGTCTGCTGTGTGCGATCATGAAGGTAATGGTACACAACCAAGATAGTACAAAAGGACTGTAAAACATGAAGTCATTATCTGATATGGACACACCCAAAAATGGAATCCGACTAGTATAGAAAACATGTATATGGAAAAGATTAGATGCTACCATAAGCAATACAGCTGAAAAGTTAATATAAACATCATAGGGGGTTAAAAGTTTTTTAAAAGCAATATATAGAGGATAAAACGCAAGTAAAGAAAAAATAATGTATAAATAATCTACCATTCTATCCTTCCTTCAATACGATCTATATTGCCCATAAACGGTATTCAGATCACCTGTGATTTCTAAAGCAATCTCTTTATAATTCATAGTTTCTATACCTTGTCGCTTCAAACCAACAAGCAGATCAGCATTTATATACCGATATAATCTTTGACTATCTGGCTCGAGTTTATAGCCAAGTAATCCATTCAGGGACATACCAACATCAACAGATGTATATATCACATCAGCATTGCTCTTATCCATCCCAAAAGCTTTTTCTCCAACCCCTTCATAGACAAATTTAACCGGTCCAGTATAGCTCTCACGATAAAGGATATAATGCCCATTTTCAATAATGTTATTAAAGCCATGAGCCATTAATAGTGCTCCTGGCGCTGCCCCAACAAGGGAATCAATAGTAATAAACCCACTAAGGAATTGTATACTTCCAGATACAAATCCAATCCATGCAATAATCAAATTGACTACTTCATCTTTTCTGCTTTTAGTATTCTCATCTGGTGATTTTTTCTTTACAATGATAGCTTGCCTTACTCTCTTTTGAGAAAGCATTGCATCCTGTTTTTCTAACGATTGCATCTCTTCATCTAACGACGCTATTGCCTCAGAGATCGAAAGCTCCCCGGTATTTATCTTTGCGGTGATATCTTCAGAATAAGCAATAACTTCATGAATAAAATGGTCTTTAGCCAGGCTCCATTTCATATATTTGTTGGCAACTCTGTCCATGAGCACCATCAACTCATTTTGTTTATCCATCTGAATTTTCAGAAGTTTCCTTTCTTCATTGGTACTATTATCAAAGTACCCTCTGGCCCAAGGATTTCTTTCGTAGAATTCATCTAAAGTATCCAAAACAAACCACCTGTTTCTTTGAAGCTTAACTTAATATAGCGCGATATAATAAAAATACACAATGTAAATTGTAAGTCAATATTTATTTTTGTTTTTAAGGGTGTTTTTTTAAGAGCGTTTTAGACGCAGGAGAGTTAGCGTGGAAATATAAATACCAGTTCTTCGATTATTTCCTGAATGCATCTCTGTCTTTCGGAGAGATTATGCCTGAATTGATAGATGTTTCCTTTTTTATTTTAATCTTGAGAACCGGACTAATCCGATTTTCAGCTTTACTGTACTTCATATTTCATTTCAGGAGTGGAGGTTAAGAAATTCAATACACAACCTTATGCCCATACCTTTCCAAAATACCTTTAACTCTGTCCATTGTCTCTTTTGCAGGAGGTTTAACACCTTCCAGCTTATATTCCTCACCCATAGTAATCCATTTATGTTTACCCAGTTCGTGATAAGGCAGAAGCTCAATTTTCTCAATATTTTTCATATCCCTGGTAAATTCACCCAGCATATGAGCGGATTCATCATCATCAGACCAGCCTGGGACGACAACGTAACGAATCCAGGTTTTTTGATTACGTTTAGCCAGATAGCGGGCAAACTCCAAAGTGCGGTGATTTGAAACACCTACCAGCTTTTGGTGGATTTCATCATTAATCTGTTTCAAATCAAGCATAACAAGATCAGTTGCGTCCATCAGTTCATCAATAACCGGATCATAGCGGCGGACAAATCCATTGGTATCAAGACAGGTTTGAATACTTTCGGCACGACAGGCTTTAAACCAGTCACGTACAAATTCAGCTTGAAGAATGGCTTCACCACCTGATGCGGTAACGCCGCCGCCTGATGCGTTCATAAAATGACGATAGGTTGTGGCCTCTTTCATCAATTCTTCGACAGTGACTTCTTTACCACCGTGGGTGTCCCATGTGTCGCGGTTATGGCAATAGAGGCAGCGCATCAGACAGCCCTGAAAAAAGACGATAAACCGGATACCTGGGCCATCAACGGTACCGCAGGATTCGGAAGAGTGGATACGGCCAAGTACGGACATAACAGGATTGCTCCAAAACTGACGGGATAAATAGATAAAGGCCCCAAAATTCAGGGCCTTTTAGCAACACATTATTACATAGATTGTGTGAAAGTACGGGTGATCACATCCCGTTGCTGTTCTTTTGTCAATGAGTTGAAACGCACGGCATAACCGGATACCCGAATGGTTAACTGAGGATATTTTTCAGGGTTTTCCATTGCATCCAGCAACATGTCTCGGTTCATCACGTTGACGTTCAGATGTTGACCACCTTCAACTGCTGCTTCGTGGTGGAAGTAGCCATCCATCAGACCTGCCAGGTTAGTTTTACGTGCCTCATCATCTTTACCTAACGCATTCGGTACGATAGAGAAAGTATAAGAGATACCATCTTTCGCATAGGCGAATGGCAGTTTAGCAACAGATGTCAGAGAAGCGACAGCCCCTTTCTGGTCACGCCCATGCATTGGGTTGGCACCTGGTCCAAATGGCGCGCCAGCGCGACGTCCATCAGGCGTGTTACCGGTTTTTTTGCCATATACTACGTTAGAAGTGATGGTCAGAACCGATTGAGTAGGCACTGCGTTACGGTAAGTCTTCAGCTTCTGGATTTTCTTCATGAAGCGTTTAACCAGATCACAGGCGATATCATCAACCCGTGAATCATTGTTACCGAATTGTGGGTATTCACCTTCAATGTTGAAATCAATAGCTAAACCGTCTTCGTCGCGGATTGGCGAAACTTTGGCATATTTGATTGCAGATAGTGAATCAGCAGCGACAGATAGGCCGGCAATACCACATGCCATAGTACGGTAAACATCACGGTCATGCAGCGCCATCAGTGCGGCTTCGTAGCTGTATTTATCATGCATATAGTGGATGATATTCAGTGCCGTAACATACTGTTTTGCCAGCCAATCCATAAAATGATCCAGACGGGCCATCACGTTGTCGTAATCAAGGACTTCATCTTGCATTGGCTCTTCTTTCGGGCCAACCTGCATTTTCAGCTTTTCATCCACGCCACCGTTAATGGCGTACAGCATGGTTTTCGCCAGGTTTGCGCGGGCACCAAAAAATTGCATCTGTTTACCCACAATCATCGGGCTGACACAACAGGCGATAGCGTAATCATCGTTATTGAAATCAGGACGCATCAGATCATCGTTCTCATACTGTAAAGATGAGGTGTCGATGGAAACTTTTGCTGCGAACTTTTTGAAACTTACCGGCAATTTTTCAGACCACAGAATAGTCATGTTGGGTTCGGGCGATGGGCCCATGGTGTATAAAGTGTTCAGGAAACGGAAACTGTTTTTGGTCACCAGAGTACGACCATCCACTCCCATACCAGCCAGAGATTCTGTTGCCCAGATAGGATCACCGGAGAACAGTTCATCATATTCAGGTGTACGCAGGAAACGAACCATCCGCAGTTTCATGACCAGATGGTCGATCAATTCCTGCGCTTCGATTTCTGTCAGTTTACCGGCTTTCAGGTCCCGCTCAATGTAGATATCCAGAAAGCTGGATACGCGTCCGAAGGACATTGCAGCACCATTTTGAGATTTGACTGCGGCCAAATAAGCGAAGTAAGTCCACTGTACCGCTTCTTTAGCGTTAGTTGCGGGACCCGAAATATCATAGCCGTATTTAGCGGCCATCTCTTTAATGTGATTCAGAGCACGATGCTGTTCGGCAATCTCTTCCCGTAACTGAATGGTTATCGCCAGATCTTCACCGTTTTCCAGTTTTTCCTGCAACGAATTGAATTGGGCGAGTTTATCATCACGTAGATAGTCGATACCGTATACCGCAACCCGGCGATAGTCACCAATGATACGACCACGGCCATAGGCATCAGGCAGACCCGTCAGGATCCCGGATTTCCGGCATTTTAAAATATCTGGTGTGTAAACATCGAACACACCCTGATTATGCGTCTTACGATATTCAGTGAAAATCTGTTTTAATTTAGGATCAAGTTCACGGCCATAAACTTTACATGAACCTTCTACCATTTTGATGCCGCCAAATGGGATCAGGGCGCGTTTTAGCGGGGCTTCAGTTTGCAGGCCGACGATGGTTTCCAAATCTTTTTCGATGTAACCCGCATCATGAGAGGTAATAGTAGCAGCAACATCAGTATCAAAATCAACCGGCGCGTGAGTACGGTTTTCGATTTTTATACCTTCCATGACTTTTTCCCACAGGGCATCAGTTGCTTTGGTTGAACCTGCCAGGAAAGATTCATCACCCTCATATGGTGTATAGTTTTTTTGGATGAAGTCACGAACATTAACCTCGTTCTGCCAATCACCCTGATTAAAACCTTGCCATGCTACAGAGAATTTTCCATTTAATTCAGTCATGATACTTCTACCCTTTTAATAATCGAACTTTTGAGAAACCCGGCGAGGGAGCGAATTAATGTTTTTGCTCACTACGCAGATAAATTAACCAGTAAGTCAAACCCACCAAAATTGCGCCGCCGATAATATTACCGATAGTGACCGGAATTAAATTATTGGTAATAAAGTGTGAAATAGTGAGTTGAGAAAATTGTTCAGGTGTAGCACCCACATTGAACCAGAATTCAGTAGGTGCGAAATGCTTAATAACAATACCAAGCGGAATTAAAAACATGTTAGCAATACTGTGCTCAAAGCCGCTGGCAACAAACATACTCACAGGCAAAATCATGACAAATATTTTGTCCATCAAACTACGCCCGGCATAACTCATCCAAACGGCGAGACAAACCATCAGATTGGCGAGAATGCCTAAAGACAGGGCTTCAATAAACGTGTGATGTACTTTATGGTCAGCCGTTTGTAGCACATTCAGGCCCCATAATCCGTTAGCAACATTATATTGACCGGCAAACCATATCACTGCGACAAAAAATAGCGCACCAATCAAATTACCCAAATAAACGTTAATCCAGTTTTTAAACATTTGGTTCCAGGTTATCCGTCCGGTTGCTTTGGCAATAATGGTGAGCACAGTGGAAGTAAATAAGTCTGCGCCACAAACGACAACGAGCATTAATCCGAGGGAAAAACAGATCCCGCCAACTAATTTAGCTAACCCATAAGGGACAGAGGAGGTTCCTGTGGTGGCGGTAATATAAAAGACAAACGCAATAGAAATAAAAACCCCGGCAGTGATGGCTGATATATAAGTTATTGCAGGATGTTTGGTGGTTTTATAAACACCAATATCATCGGCGATTTGCGTCATTACAGCAGGTGGCAATAAGTTAAAAGGGTTGTCAGCTCGCATACTAACATTCTCTTTATTATTCATTAGTTATTGTACGTAATGATAGTAACAAAGGTGCTTGGCGCTAAATTTGATATAGATCATAATCCTCATCGAGCAAACGCGGTTTTGATGGGATTGAATGGATAAAATGCTAATTAATTTATTGAGTTACGTTGATTAAATTTTTTTTAAATTTTATTGTATTTTTTTATTTGCCAATTGAAAGGCAATTCAATAAGTAAAATTTCAGGTTAATTTGTTATTTATTTGTTGTTTTAAATAAGCTTAATTTAACCTGAATTCTACTTTTAATACTGAATCATCTTTTCAGCCAAATTGAATATTATTTGGCATTCCAGAAGTGATATTTTGCTTTTTGCAGCTTCTCATAAGCGGCTAATAAAGCCTGATGAGCAGACAGTGATTTTAAATCTGAATCGATTGACCACAGGCCATAAAAACACGTTTCACCCGCAACCGCTGCTGACGCTGCTTCAACAGCATCTTGCCCGTACATTTTTATGAATGCCTGGTAATATTGCGAAGGTTCTTTATCTGCTTCCAAAGCAAGTAAAAGCAGTGTTTGCAGACAGCGATAATAGTTAGCCCGTTCTATCGTAAAGACTGAGGCGTTAAAATCCTGAGTCCATTCTACCCAAATCAGCGCCTGTTCCAGATCACCCGCTGCCAGCGCCAACATGGATTTCAATTCACCAATACGTAAATTGCTCCAGCCATTATCTTTACCAACCGCAATACCAAGTAGTTCACGGATACGGGTAAAATCGTCCAGACCTTCTTCATCTAATTGTTCAAGCAGTGCCAGATATTCCTCCGGTCGCCATTGACTATCCGGTAGCGCGAATAAAGTTTCCCGTAGATGGATCCCCATGGTGTTATTGGCAATATGCAAATCTTCCACAGGATAAATATCAGACATACCCGGTACCAGAATACGGCAGGCATAAACACCAAGGTGCTCGTAGTCAGCAATATAAACTTCCGCATCCAGTTGTTTGAAAATAGCCATCAAGGTGGCAAATTCTTCTTCTGTAGTGCCGCTGAAATTCCAGTCAGCAAATGTATAATCAGCAGCTTGTTTGAATAGATCCCAACTGATTAATCCGCTCGAATCAATAAAGTGGGTTTCCAGATTAGTCTGTTCCGCAATTTCTTCATTATCGAAAGTGGGGGCATTGAACACATCCAGATCTTTCAGGCTACGGCCCTGCAACAGTTCGGTAACTGTACGTTCCAGTGCCACACCAAATTCAGGATGAGCACCAAAAGAGGCGAAACAAGTACCATTATTGGGGTTAAACAGAACCACGCAAATAACCGGGAATTGCCCACCAAGAGAAGCGTCATAACAATAGAGCGGGAAGCCTTCATCCTGTAATTTGTTAACTGCTTCAACAACCCCAGGATAACGATTCATCACTTCCTGGGGAATTTCTGGCAGGCTGATGCCTTCTGCGATAATCCGGTTTTTTACATAGCGTTCAAAAACTTCTGATAACCCTTGGACTCTGGCTTCATTAACTGTATTGCCTGCTGACATACCATTGGAAACATAAAGATTGCCAATAATATTCATTGGAATATAAACGGTATGATGATCAGATTGACGGGTAAACGGCAGTGAGCAGATTCCGCGCTCTTCATTACCTGATTGCAAATCAACTAACTGACTTGCACATAAATCATTCTCAGGATCGTAAAACTGACGTAACCGGGCATCCAGAATGCCTTCTGGCAAGGAATCATCATCTGGTAAAGCAAACCATTTTTCATTGGGATAATGGACAAAATCACCGTTAGCGATAGCGTGTCCTAAGTAGAAATCAGCAAAAAAATAGTTGGTTGACAAACGTTCAAAATACTCCCCTAAAGCAGAAGCTAGAGCGGCCTTCTTACTTGCCCCTTTGCCGTTGGTGAAACATAAAGGGCAGTCGCGGTCACGGATATGCACTGACCAGACATGAGGAACCGGATTCAGCCAAGAGGCTTCTTCGATATTAAAGCCAAGATGTTGCAGTTTTTGCTGAAAGATATTGATCGAATCTTCCAGTGCGGCGTCTTTGCCGGGAATGAAGGTTTGCGTCATGATATTCACTTATGAGAGCCCATTACAAAACGCTCATCATACGAGTTTTTTTTCAGTAGCTAAAGTCTAGTATACATCACAGATTTATTGATATCATTGTTCATAATCAAACAGGATATTTTTTCTTAAGGAAGCGGCATGAAAAAGATGAAACACACAGCTTTAGCAAGTTTATTAGCATTAATCAGCGGTTCTGCATTTGCTTTGCCAAATATTACGCTTTTGGCAACAGGAGGAACGATTGCAGGTGGAGGGAAATCTGCAACTGAATCCACCTATGTCGCTGGAAAAGTAGGGATTGATGCATTAGTCAACGCTGTTCCTGAGATCAAAGATATCGCTAACCTGAAAGGTGAGCAGGTGGTGAGTATTGGCTCGCAGGATATGAATGATCAGGTGTGGCTAACCTTGGCGAAAAAAATCAATGCTGATTGCGACAAAACCGATGGTTTTGTTATCACACATGGCACAGATACGATGGAAGAAACGGCTTATTTCCTCGATCTGACGACCCAATGTCAAAAACCGATTGTCATGGTTGGCGCAATGCGTCCATCTACGGCGCTGGGTGCTGATGGCCCGTTAAACCTGTACAACGCAGTGGTCGTTGCGGGAGATAAAGCATCAGCTAAGCGTGGCGTGTTAATGGCAATGAATGATACGGTTATCAGTGGGCGTACCGTGGTGAAAATGAGTACCACTGAAGTTCAGGCATTCCAGCCAATTAATGCCGGCGCGGAAGGCTTTGTTCATAATGGTAAGGTCAATTATTACGCTGAAGCTAAACCGAGAGCGGATAAGGCTATTTTTGATGTCAGTAAACTGGATAAGCTGCCAAAAGTCGGGATTGTTTATAACTATGCTAATGCTTCTGATCTGCCAGCGAAAGCTTTGCTAAATGATGGTTACCAAGGGATTATCAGCGCTGGTGTGGGTAACGGTAATATGTACAAAACGATTTTTGATACCCTCGCTCAGGCTGCTAAAGATGGGGTTGTGGTCGTGAGATCAAGCCGTGTACCGGTGGGGTATGTCACCCAGGATGCGGAAGTGGATGATAGCAAATATGGTTTTGTCGCGTCTGAACGTCTGAATCCGCAAAAAGCCAGAGTGCTTTTACAATTAGCACTGACTAAAACTCATAATCCGGTAAAAATTCACGAAATGTTTGTTAAATATTGAGTTATCGTTCCCTGATTATTGGGGAGATAAAAGTTAAGTGCGGGCGCTGTAAAATACAGCGCCTTGAATACGTTGTTTTCCCATCAAACTCTCATTATGTTGTCAACACACGTTATTTTCCGCTTATCTTTGTTTAATATCCAATAACCGTTGCAGCGACGAAATGGGAATGATACAACCGATATATCGGGTTCTTGTTGTTATCATTATTATTTCGTCAAATAGGGTGAGGTAAATGAGTCAGGTATATAATTTCAGTGCAGGCCCAGCAATGTTACCGGTTGAAGTATTGCGCAGAGCAGAACAGGAACTTTGTAACTGGCATGGTATCGGGACTTCGATTATGGAAGTCAGTCACCGTAGTAAAGAATTTATTGCTGTAGCAAAGGAAGCAGAACAGGATCTACGGGATTTATTATCAGTGCCTGAAAATTATAAGGTATTGTTTTGCCACGGTGGTGCCCGCGGTCAATTTGCCGCTGCTCCAATGAACTTGCTGGGTGACAAGGTTAAAGCGGATTATATTGATGGCGGTTACTGGGCTGAATGTGCAGTCAAAGAAGCAAAAAAATATTGTACGCCGAATGTGATTAATATCAAAACCGACATTAATGGTTTGAAAGGTGTCAAACCAATGAGCGAATGGTCATTAAGCAATGATGCGGCTTATGTTCATTATTGCCCGAATGAAACTATTGACGGTATCGCAATTCATGAAAAGCCGGATTTTAATGATAATCAAGTTATTATTGCGGATTACTCTTCCTCTATTCTTTCAGGGCCGTTGGATGTTAGCTGTTACAGTATGATTTATGCTGGAGCGCAGAAAAATATTGGTCCGGCGGGGCTCACACTGGTTATTGTTCGTGAAGATTTATTAGGTAAAGCTCGTAAAGAAACCCCGTCGATTTTTGACTATACCGTTCTGGCGGCGTGTGACTCCATGTTCAACACACCGCCAACTTTTGCTTGGTATCTCTCCGGCTTGGTTTTCAAGTGGCTGAAAGCGCAAGGTGGGGTACAAGAAATGGCAAAACGTAACCAAGCCAAAGCCGGGCTGCTTTATCATGCCATTGATAACAGTGATTTCTATCGCAACCAGATTGCCCCTGAAAATCGTTCCCTGATGAATGTACCGTTCCAGATGGCAGATGCTTCACTGGACAGCAAATTTCTGGCAGAAGCAGAGGCTCAAGGTTTGCAGGCACTGAAAGGACACCGTGTTTCCGGCGGTATGCGTGCTTCTATTTATAATGCTATGCCGATAGAAGGGGTTCAGGCTTTGGTTGATTTTATGGCTGATTTTGAGCGCCGTAACGGCTAACTTGCCAACCATGACCGGGAGCAAATGTTCCCGGAATATTCAGGGTTAAGGAAATATTTCCTCAAACATAAAAATAACTCACTTATACTTAAATTTAATTGAGAATCGGAGATCCTGTTATTTATGCAATCCCTGACGCTACAACCTATTTTCTCCATTAATGGAACTATTAACCTGCCAGGGTCAAAAAGTGTTTCCAACCGTGCACTATTATTGGCGGCTTTCGCCAAAGGCACGACTTGTCTAACTAACTTGCTGGATAGTGATGATATTCGCCATATGCTCAATGCTTTGACGGCATTGGGGGTCAGCTATCGTTTGTCTGATGATCGTACCTGTTGTGAAGTTGACGGTATGGGTGGGGTGATTACCAGCAAAGGGCCGGTAGAACTGTTTCTTGGCAATGCCGGCACCGCAATGCGCCCATTAGCGGCGGCTTTATGCCTTGGCAAAAATGACGTCATTCTTACTGGCGAACCCCGGATGAAAGAGCGCCCGATTGGTCATCTTGTGGATGCTTTACGTCAAGGGGGCGCAGAAATTGATTATCTGGAGCAGGGAAATTATCCGCCGTTACACATTAAAGGCGGCTTTATTGGCGGCAAAGTGACCGTAGATGGTCGTGTTTCCAGTCAGTTTCTGACTGCGTTGCTCATGACCGCGCCATTGGCAGAAAATGATTCTGAAATTCATATTCAGGGTGAATTGGTTTCCAAACCTTATATTGATATCACTCTGGCACTAATGAAAAGTTTTGGAATTACCGTCAGTCACGATCAATATCAGGTTTTCCACATTAAAGGCCGGCAGAAATACCACTCTCCGGGCCACTATCTGGTTGAAGGTGATGCGTCTTCTGCTTCCTATTTTCTGGCGGCGGCGGCAATCAAAGGTGGCCGTGTGCGTGTGACTGGAATTGGTAAAAACAGCCTTCAGGGGGATACCAAATTTGCCAATGTCCTGGAAAAAATGGGGGCGGAAATTCGCTGGGGTGATGACTTCGTTGAATGTGAACGTGGTACCCTGACTGGCATTGATATGGATATGAATGCGATCCCTGATGCTGCGATGACAATCGCGACGACCGCGCTGTTTGCGCAAGGGGAAACGGTTATTCGCAATATATACAACTGGCGGGTGAAAGAGACAGACCGGCTCCATGCAATGGCGACTGAATTGCGTAAAGTGGGTGCGGAGGTAGAAGAAGGGGAAGATTACATCCGGATTACACCGCCACAAAGATTACTACCCGCTGAAATTGGCACCTATAATGATCACCGGATGGCAATGTGCTTCTCACTGGTGGCTCTGTCTGATACACCGGTTACTATCCTCGATCCAGGTTGTACAGCAAAAACCTTCCCCGATTATTTCAATCAATTGGAAAGATTAAGCCAGCGAAAGTCATAACTGGCGATAATTATGACTCAATAAAGCGTATTTCTTTGATCAAAACCTACTTGCCGTAGAATCCGCTTATTTAGCTTCCCCTTTGAGGGCGTATAATAAGCTACAGATATTGATTGTTTTATTGAGTAAATATTCAGCATCCGGCGAAAATGAATTCGCCATGCGAAAGGAGAACAATAATGGTGGCGATAGCCCCAGTAGTAACTGTTGATGGGCCAAGTGGCGCGGGTAAAGGCACTTTATGTCAGGCACTGGCGAAAGCTTTAGGCTGGCAACTGCTTGATTCAGGTGCTATTTATCGGGTGTTGGCGCTGGCGGCGATTCATCATCAGGTGGATATTCAGTGTGAAGACGCGTTAGTTCCGTTGGCAGCTAATCTTGATGTCCGTTTTGTCCCGGAAAAAGGCAAGTTAAGTGTGATACTTGAGGGTGAAGACGTCAGCAATGAAATTCGTACCGAAACGGTGGGAAATACCGCCTCACAGGCAGCGGCTTTTCCACGGGTGCGTGAGGCATTGTTACGGCGTCAGCGTGCTTTTCGCATTGCTCCGGGTCTGATTGCTGATGGCCGAGATATGGGAACGGTGGTGTTTTCTGATGCACCGGTGAAAATATTCCTTGATGCCAGCGCCGAAGAACGAGCGCGCAGACGTATGCTACAGTTGCAGGAAAAGGGCTTTAGTGTTAACTTTGAACGTCTTTTATCCGAGATACAGGAACGTGATTATCGCGACCGTAACCGGACAGTTGCACCGTTAGCGCCTGCTGAAGACGCATTAATATTGGATTCAACCAGTATGTCTATCGAAGAAGTTATCGATAAAGCGCTAAATTATGTGAAAAAAACGCTTACATTACCTGAGCAATTTTAAGTTTTTAGCTTATAATTGCTGGTGATGTACTGAAAATTGGGAATGTGGGCTAATAAAGTTTTCCCACAAACCAAACAACCTTGTCACAAGGAAATAGTGACAGGGCATGTAAAACAACCCCATTCGGCGGGAAGCTAAATGGACGTTAAATTGAAATTTTGAAGATCATTAACATGACAGAATCTTTTGCTCAACTCTTTGAAGAATCCCTGCTATCTATTGAAACTCGTCCAGGTGCTATCGTTCGCGGCATCGTTGTTGCTATTGATAAAGATGTCGTATTGGTTGACGCGGGTCTGAAATCAGAATCTGCTATTCCTGTAGAACAGTTCAAAAACGCTCAGGGTGAGCTGGAAATCCAGGTCGGTGATGAAATTGATGTTGCGCTAGACGCTGTTGAAGATGGTTTCGGTGAAACTGTTCTGTCCCGTGAGAAAGCAAAACGCCATGAAGCATGGCTGATGCTGGAAAAAGCTTACGAAGAAGCAGAAACTGTTACTGGCATCATCAACGGCAAAGTGAAGGGCGGCTTTACTGTCGAACTGAACGGTATCCGTGCATTCCTGCCTGGTTCTCTGGTTGATGTTCGTCCAGTTCGTGATACGACTCACCTGGAAGGTAAAGAGCTTGAGTTTAAAGTCATCAAACTGGATCAGAAACGCAACAACGTAGTTGTTTCCCGTCGTGCTGTTATCGAATCTGAAAACAGCGCAGAACGTGATCAACTGCTGGAAAATCTGCAAGAAGGCATGGAAGTTAAAGGTATCGTTAAGAACCTGACTGACTACGGTGCTTTTGTTGATCTGGGCGGCGTTGATGGCTTGCTGCACATTACTGATATGGCTTGGAAACGTGTTAAACACCCAAGTGAAATCGTCAATGTGGGCGATGAAATCGCAGTTAAAGTACTGAAATTCGACCGTGAGCGTACCCGTGTATCTTTGGGCTTGAAACAACTGGGCGAAGATCCATGGGTAGCAATCGCTAAACGTTACCCAGAAGGAACTAAACTGACAGGCCGTGTCACTAACCTGACTGACTACGGCTGCTTCGTAGAAATCGAAGAAGGCGTTGAAGGTCTGGTGCACGTTTCAGAAATGGACTGGACCAATAAAAACATCCACCCATCCAAAGTTGTTAATGTTGGTGACGTTGTGGAAGTTATGGTTCTGGATATTGACGAAGAACGCCGCCGTATCTCCCTGGGTCTGAAACAGTGTAAAGCTAACCCATGGCAGCTGTTTGCTGAAACTCACAACAAGAATGACCGTGTTGAAGGTAAAATCAAGTCTATCACTGACTTCGGTATCTTCATTGGTCTGGATGGCGGTATCGACGGCCTGGTTCACCTGTCTGACATCTCCTGGAACGTTACCGGTGAAGAAGCCGTTCGTGAATACAAAAAAGGCGACGAAATTGCTGCTGTTGTGTTGCAAGTTGACGCAGAGCGTGAGCGTATCTCCCTGGGTATCAAGCAACTGGCGGAAGATCCATTCAATAACTACCTGTCTGTAAACAAGAAAGGCGCTATTGTTAATGGTAAAGTTACTGCGGTTGATGCTAAAGGCGCCACAGTAGAACTGGCTGACGGCGTTGAAGGTTACTTGCGTGCATCAGAAGCTTCTCGTGACCGTGTTGAAGATGCAACTCTGGTTCTGAACGTTGGTGATGCAGTTGAAGCTAAATATACTGGTGTTGATCGCAAAAACCGTGTAATCAACTTGTCTGTTCGTGCTAAAGACGAAGCTGATGAAAAAGACGCTATTGCTTCTGTGAACAAGCAAGAAGATACAAACTTTGCTAACAACGCAATGGCTGAAGCTTTCAAAGCAGCTAAAGGCGAGTAGTTAAAGTTAATAACGGTGGATAACACATCACATTAGTGTTATCCAAGTACGGTAGTTTAGGGAGGTACTAATGACCAAGTCTGAATTAATCGAAAGACTTGCTGGCCAGCAATCTCATATTTCGGCCAAAACCGTTGAAGATGCAGTGAAAGAAATGCTTGACCATATGGCAATAACATTGGCAGATGGTGAGCGTATAGAGGTGCGCGGATTCGGCAGTTTTTCTCTTCACTACCGTGCCGCGCGCGTAGGTCGTAATCCTAAAACGGGTGATAAAGTGGAACTGGAAGGTAAATACGTTCCCCATTTTAAACCTGGCAAAGAGTTACGTGATCGCGTGAATATCTACGATTAAGTTTGAAGATAACAAGTTATTGCTTATTCTAAACAGCACCTTTGGGTGCTGTTTTAGATTGATAACAAAATGCTGATCTTTTGGTCAGCGTATTGACCCGACGCCGGAAACTACCCTCTTTGACATTGGCGCGATCCGACACATCCTCGAAGCCATCAAGCGAATCGACAGCTACACGGAAGACATGGACGAACTGGCGTTCCTAAACAACCGGTTAGTGCAGGACGCTGTGATCCGCAACTTCGAGATTATCGGTGAGGCCAGTAACAACATTGGGAGGCGCTATCCCAATTTCGCCGTTGCTAACCCTGAATCGCCACTGTCGTTCGCTTATCAGCAAGTTTTAGAAGTAATGCCTAAGGATTTCCACGAAATTTCGTTTGATTAAAAACGTTATTCGAGCCTCAGGCATAGCATTTCCGGACTTAAGAAAATTTCAGATTGAATAACGTCATTGAATATGAAAAGAAATAGATTCCAAGTATAATCAAAATGACTCCACTGATATAATTAATAAATTTAATAACACGGTGGTTTAGCATTTTTCTAGAGAAAAATATAACCGCATTAATCAATGCCACCCAAAATATAACACCAATAATTGTACCTGATGCGCCAATAAATAAACTGTATTTACCTGATGTAATATTGTTGAGTTGTACACTTACAGATAACCAGAAAATAACATTGTACGGATTTAAGAGTGTTAACAATACACCATCAAAAAACTGTCTGTGGTAGGGCTTTCGTATGATATTCCTATTTTCTTCGTTTTTCTTATTTAGAAAACTGGTAATACCAAACCAAATGACGATTAACGAACCTAAAAAACCGAAAATAGGCATAAAAATAGTATTAGAAAATAATTGTAATACCCCAGCCCCTAAAAGCAACAAATAAATTATATCGGCAAAGCAAGCGCCTAAACCGAAAATTACAGCGTGAAGACAACTGATATTTAAGTGTCTGCGCATAATTTCTATATTTATAGGGCCAACGGGAGCCGCAGCTCCCAAACCTAAAAGAAAAAACGTTCCTAATGTACTTATTACATCAACCATATAATTAATTCCATAGCATGAGATGTTTATTTAGTGATAATCCAATGAAACTTTGTAACGATATTCTACACCCATCGGAAAAACTACGAATGGCATGGGGTTTCCTGGTATTTATTATGATCAAATCTCCTTGTTCTGGTTTAATAAGAATGGATGGAGGAAGAGTGCCTCGCCAATCATTTTCTGCATTATCTTCGATTAACTCGGTGATAGGAATCATAGGAACATCCCACAGTTCCAGCTCTCCTCCATTTACAGGCATTTTGATATATATATTCACCGAGAATTGCCCCAACAAATTGACAGATTGCTGTTGAAGGCCATCAAAATGAGGTTGTTTTTCAACCATAAAAGAGCGTTCAGGCCTTTTCATCACCCTGGCGATACCAACATGCATCTTTTTACCTTCGAAGTTTGCAATACTGGCTCCAAAGGACCATATTTCATCTAACTCTAAACGAAATTTATCGAAAGGGGACAACATGGGAGCACAGAAGTTTCTGACATTTCTTATTGCGGGTAACACGTTCTCAAAATATTTTTTATAACTGTCGCTATCTTTGGGTTTTCCAAACGTCGTGTTGTAAGATATACCAACTCTATCAACGCCATAATCCACAAAAATAGTTTTGTCTCCTTTTTTCAAATCATGTGCATGAAGTTCCAGATTTTCATGCGAGAGGAAAAAATCAGAGAGCTTGTCTGAAATAGGACTATCAACATATTTTTTTACATGAATTGCTAACGCTTCATCATTAAATAGTCTAGTGAGATCATTTTCTTGTAAAGAATCAGATATAATTATTTCATTTTTCATAAAAACCACCTTGTCTGTATTTAACATGATTTTTGATGATTTTCCACATGAAAATAGAATGGAAAGTGTAATATAGTCTTCTTCATGTTTAATCAATGCGATATTGTTCACAAAAATTAGATAGTGATTGATGTAATTCCTCCAAGTTAGTATCCAATAATATAGATAATACCTGATGGTAATGATTTTTTATTTTGCATACGATACTTTACAGCATTTACTAATGATTTCAGAAACAAGATATTTAATGGTAATAATAAATGGATAATATAACTTATTGATAGCCTGGATTGCGTGTTTGTGTCTGTAGTACAAGTATGGGCTGGTAGTGTTTTTTATTCGATATCCGTACTGAATATAAAGATAAAAAATAATATGTCAACGTATGACCATTTGCGAAGTTGATCGCATTTTTCTATGAAATTATTTTTAGCTTAAAATTAATCTGCGAAGGTGTTTGATAATTTTTCCGATGCCTCTGGCTGCCTTTTAAATAATAAGGAATACTTTGTTGGGTAAAATAAAAGAGTAAGGATGGGATAAACAAGGATGTGGCTTGCAGTCTTGATAAACAGAATAACGATAAATTGGAAACAGCCTGTTCCGGTAATCAGCGTGAATCAGGCTGCGATAGCCATTATTGCCGGTATTATACCCTTGCTTTTTTTGCCTGAATTACCGCAAAAACAGCAAATTATTGCATTGATATTACTGGCTTTATTCTGTTTGTTTTTGCCATCTTGTCTTTGCCGGATGGTATCAATTTCGTTGCTGGCATTTCTTATTGGATGCTGGCAGGGGAATCATCTGCTGGAACAAATAATCTATTTCAGTGAGAAAGAGCACTTATCACGGGTCATTGTTGAAAGTTTGTCATTGGGTGATAAAGAAAGTGAAGGAAAAAACCGGGTTCTTCTGCGTATTATTGCAGATGAAAATAAAATTATTTTCCCGCCACTGTATATCTCTGCTTATTGGAATATTTCACCTGAATCTCTGTGTGCTGGTCAAAAATGGCGGCTAAAAATGAAATTACGGCCAGTTCATAGTCAGCTAAATCAAGCTGGTTATGATAGCCAGCGCAGGGCATTGGCTATCCGCCAGCCTCTAACAGGGAAAGTGATTCATGCTGAATTGATTAACGAGAAATGTAATTTACGCCAGCAACTGGTCACTAATATTGCTCCGGCTATGCGTGAGTTAAAACACAGTGGCATTGCAATGGCATTGGCATTCGGTGAGCGTCAATGGCTAAGTAAGGAGGATAACTTATTATTACAACAGACAGGTACTGCTCACCTTATGGCAATTTCAGGGTTGCATATTACCATTGCCAGCCTGTTTGGTTGGGGAATGGCAAGGGTATTGCAACTCTTCTTTCCTGTACGTTGGATAGGGCACAAATTCCCACTGATTACCGGCTGGATAGTGGCAATGAATTATGTCTGGCTATCGGGTTGGGGAATTCCGGCTATTCGCGCATTACTTGGCTTAACTCTCTGGCTCTATTTACGCTACAGAAATATCCTGTGTTTTCCTTGGCAGTGGGCATTGTGGACAGCGGCAATTATTCTCTTATTTGATCCCCTGACCGTGCTTTCTGATAGCTTCTGGCTCTCCTTCTTTGCTGTGATGGCTTTGATGTTCTGGTTCTACTGGGCACCGCTGACTGAACCATTTCGTTATGGCTGGAAATGGCTATGGCTACGTGGGTTATATCTGCAAATGGGCATGATGCTGATGCTTATTCCCCTCCAGCTATTATTATTTCATGGCGTTAATTTTGCCGCTTTATTTGCTAACTTCTGGGCCGTGCCAATCATCTCTTTTATCACTGTGCCATTGATTATGCTGGCATTAATAAGCACTTTTTGCCCTCTTATTCAGGCTTTATTATGGCAATTAGTCGATTACTCTGTGACCTTCTCTTTGATCCCTTTGCCAGTTTTGCAACAGTCATGGCGTGAAACTGGCCGTTTTCCTCTACTAATCACATTTATTGCTTGGTTTAGTCTCATTATCTGGCGATTCGCCTGGTGGCAATCATACAAATTGCTGATTGGCATTTCTTTAGGGGTCATGCTCTGTTATCTGAGGCGCGCCGAAGAATATCTATGGCGGTTTTCTATGCTGGATGTTGGGCATGGGCTGGCTGTTATCATTGAAAAAGAGGGCAAGGCGCTGATTTTTGATACCGGTAACCGTTGGGAAACCGGCAATATGGCTGAGAGGGTGATAATCCCTTATTTGCGTTGGCACAGATTAACGCCGGAGCAGATTATTATCAGTCATGATCACCTTGACCATACGGGCGGGTTGGTATTCTTACAACAGAAATATCCTGATATTACTGTCAGAAGTCCTTTAATTAACAGTGAACATCTTCCCTGTATACGCGGTGAACAGTGGCGCTGGCAGGGGTTGAGCTTCCGTGTATTATGGCCGCCGGCAAGATCATTACGTGCGGGTAACAATGAATCTTGTGTCATTCGTGTAGATGATGGTCAATATAGCCTGCTTTTGACCGGGGATCTGGAAAAACAGGGGGAATATAAGCTGCTGGGAATAGAAAAAGAGCATTTAAGATCGACGATATTGCAAGTTCCACATCATGGTAGTAACACATCATCTACGGCCGCTTTTATTCATACCGTGGCACCGCAATATGCATTGGCCTCTGTTGCACGCTATAGCCCGTGGCGGCTCCCTTCGGTTAAGGTGCAGCGGCGTTATCGTCAGGCCGGTGCAAAATGGCGTACTACCGCAGTGTCCGGGCAGATAACCGCTTATTTTTATGGCGATTATGTTGAAGTTATGGGCTACAGGCAACAAATTATGTCACGTTGGTATCATCAGTGGTTTGGTATTCGTGGTGATCATGAGTAGAATAACCCGCTATTTCTTTTTGGTGTTGGTAACTCAATAATGAATGATAAAGACCTTTCTACCTGGCAGACCTTTCGCCGACTATGGCCAATCATCGTTCCGTTTAAGATTGGGCTAATAGTTGCTGCGGTTGCACTGATCATCAATGCTGCCGGTGATACATTAATGCTTTCATTGCTTAAGCCTTTACTTGATGAGGGTTTCGGCAAAGCAAGCAATGATGTACTGAAATGGATGCCAATGGTTGTCATTGCTTTGATGATTATGCGTGGGTTATCCGGGTTTGTATCAAGTTACTGTATCTCCTGGGTCTCCGGTAAGGTGGTTATGCAGATGCGCCGTCGTCTGTTCAGCCATATGATGGGGATGCCGGTATCCTTTTTTGATCAGCAATCTACCGGGACTCTGCTTTCCCGCATTACTTATGATTCTGAGCAGGTGGCCTCCTCCTCCTCCAGTGCACTGATTACCGTTGTCAGGGAAGGGGCGTCAATCATCGGCCTGTTTATCCTGATGTTCTGCTATAGCTGGCAGCTATCTCTGATCCTGATTGTCATTGCCCCAATTGTGTCAATAGTTATTCGCGTGGTATCGGGTCGGTTTCGCAGTATCAGCAAAAGTATGCAGAACAGCATGGGGCAAGTCACCTCCAGTGCGGAGCAGATGCTGAAAGGGCACAAAGAAGTGCTGATTTTCGGCGGGCAGAAAGTCGAAGTTGAGCGCTTTAATACAGTCAGTAACCGTATGCGTCAGCAAGGCATGAAGATGGTTTCCGCTTCATCAATTTCTGATCCGATTATTCAGCTTATTGCTTCGTTTGCTTTGGCTTTTGTACTGTACGCGGCAAGCTTTCCGGATATTATGGAAACACTGACCGCCGGTAAAATTACCGTCGTATTCTCATCAATGATTGCGCTGATGCGTCCATTGAAATCTTTGACTAATGTTAACGCACAATTCCAGCGTGGTATGGCTGCCTGTCAGACGCTGTTTGCTATTCTGGATATGGAACAGGAAAAAGATGACGGCAAATTGGAACTTAAGAAAGCGAAAGGGGATATTGAGTTCCGTGATGTCTCTTTCTGCTACCCGACCAAAGAACTGCCGGCGTTACAAAATATTTCCATGTATATCCCAGCCGGAAAAACGGTTGCTTTGGTAGGGCGATCGGGTTCTGGTAAATCCACAATAGCCAATTTAATGACCCGTTTTTATGATATCAACGCAGGCAGTATTTTGCTTGATGAGCATGATTTACGGCAATATACCCTTTCCTCTTTGCGTAGCCAGGTGGCTCTGGTATCGCAGAATGTCCATTTATTTAACGACACGGTAGCGAACAATATTGCTTATGCCAGTGAAAACCAATACAGCCGCGGAGAGATTGAGAAGGCGGCTGAGATGGCCTATGCAATGGACTTCATCAGGAAGTTGGATAACGGCTTGGATACCATGATCGGTGAAAATGGTGTTCTGCTTTCAGGGGGGCAGCGCCAGCGTATTGCTATCGCGCGTGCCTTATTGCGTGATTCTCCGATTCTGATTCTTGATGAGGCGACTTCAGCATTGGATACGGAATCTGAGCGGGCAATTCAGGCTGCGTTGGATGAATTGCAGAAAAATAGAACTTCACTGGTTATCGCCCATCGTCTTTCAACTATTGAAAAAGCGGATGAAATTCTGGTTATTGAAGACGGGCATATTGTTGAACGAGGTAACCATCTCTCTTTGCTGGAGAACAATGGGGTTTACTCACAACTACATCGGATGCAATTTGGGCAATGATTGAACGCATATGGTCAGGCCGTTCATGGCTTTATTGGCTGTTATTACCTTTTTCAGCCCTTTATGGGCTGATAAGTGGCTTACGGCGATTGAGTTATAACGCAGGGTTGAGTCAATCCTGGAAAGCGCCTGTACCTGTTGTGGTGGTGGGTAATCTGACTGCCGGAGGTAATGGAAAAACTCCGGTTGTTATCTGGCTGGTGGAACAGTTGCAGAAAAAAGGTTACCGGGTTGGTGTTGTGTCCCGTGGCTATGGCGGTAAAGCAGAAAATTATCCTTTGTTGGTGACTGACAAGATCACTACGGCTCAGGCCGGTGATGAACCTGTGTTGATCCATCGTCGTACTGGCGCACCTGTGGCGGTTGCGCCAAAACGGGTTGAAGCGGTAAAAGCGTTACTGGCAGATACGCCATTGGATATTATCGTGACTGACGATGGTCTACAGCATTATGCTTTGCAACGGGATTTTGAAATCGTGGTCATTGATGGCGTACGCCGTTTTGGTAATGGCTGGTGGCTTCCGGCTGGTCCGATGCGTGAGTTATCCGGGCGGTTGAATAGGGTTAATGCCGTTATTACCAACGGCGGTACTCCTCAATCAGGCGAATTATCAATGACATTAGCCGGCAGGCTGGCGGTGAATATGGTCAGCGGTGAAAAACGGCCAGTGAATCGCATACCTCATGCTATTGCTATGGCAGGAATCGGGCATCCACCACGGTTCTTTGCTACCCTGCAACAGCTGGGGGCTGACGTGCAAAAAGAGTATGCATTTGCCGATCATCAAATGTACACCGAAGAGCAGTTGAGTCATCTGGCTGAGACAAACCAGAATTTACTCATGACGGAAAAAGATGCCGTTAAGTGCTTTAAATTTGCCCGGACAAATTGGTGGTATTTACCGGTAGATGCCCAATTACCACAGGAAAAAGGGCAGGTAATGCTGAATGAAATAGGTTCATTATTGGAAGCAAATAAAAAGTTTAAGTAAATTTCACAGTTGAACTAAAGCAGCCCAATGTGAGCTGATAGCGAGCAAGGAGGTTGTTCTATCTGCTTCCTTATCAAGCCGTTCTTCTCTTACCAATTCATAAAATTTCAGTCATTATTCCAGATTTATTTGATTTTTTATCATTGTTAAATGATATTAAAACGATGCATTGTAGATGAACAACCGTTGTATGAACTTGGTTCAGTCATCGGCAATGTCGGCAGGATACTTGTTGTTTGTATCCATGACTTAAACAAATGTGCTACTCGAATTAAGTGTATTTTAACGTATTGAAACTGAGACGAGGTTCTATTCGAAAACTTAATCAAGGGTAAAAAACATCAAAAACAATAAATTGAATTATTGTGAGATGAACAAATGGGGGATTTATCATGACATTACAATTAAAGATGGGCCGAGTGAAATGGTTTGATGAGAATAAAGGATATGGTTTTATTTCTCCACAAGATGGGGGACAAGACATATTGGTCAGAAGAAAAGCGATTGCTAATACAAAAAGCAAATCACTCACAGAAGGGCAAAATGTAGAATTTTCAATTACTCGCAACGGTTATAGCTTAACTGCAACCGATGTCATTGCATTTTAAGACTTCATTTCATTAGATTATTTTATTTGTCGCTCTTTATGATTAAAGAGAGAGCTAAATCGACTCTCAGACAAAAGCATAACATCTACTGAGATGATTCTGAACCTTCGCATTTCCTCTATCTGGATTCTTGTGAATGAGATTGGGAAAAGGATCGAAAGATCAAATAACAAGAGTTAACGGTGACACCAGGCTTATGTTATTCTGAGCCGCATCAAATGAAAGCTCCATAACTGGAGGATGTATATGGATCACCGTTTACTCGAAATTATTGCTTGCCCTGTATGTAACGGCAAGCTCAGTTACGATAAAGAGAATTCTGAACTTATCTGTAAGTTGGATCGACTGGCATTCCCTGTACGTGATGGTATTCCCGTTCTGTTAGACCACGAAGCCCGTGAATTACCTCTGGATGAGGGAAAATAAGGTATGTTCACCGTTATTATTCCTGCCCGCTTTGCTTCTACCCGTTTACCCGGTAAACCATTAGCTGATATTCATGGTAAGCCAATGATTGTGCGGGTTATGGAGCGCGCCATGCGTTCCGGTGCTGAACGGGTTATTGTGGCAACTGATAATCACGATGTTGCTGATGCGGTTGTGGCTGCGGGTGGTGAGGCTTGTCTGACCAACGAGAATCATCATTCTGGTACTGAACGGTTAGCAGAAGTTATTGAAAAATATCAACTCTCCGATGATGAAATTATTGTCAATGTTCAGGGTGATGAACCATTAATTCCTGAAGAAATTATTCAACAAGTCGCAGCGAATCTGGCGGCTTGCCAGGCTGGCATGGCAACGTTGGCGGTGAAAATCCGTGACGCGGAAGAAGCCTTTAACCCCAATGCGGTGAAAGTAGTGATGGATAAACAGGGTTATGCACTCTATTTCTCCAGAGCGACGATCCCCTGGGAACGTGACCGTTTTATGCAATCACGGAACATGATTGGTGATAATTTCCTGCGCCATATTGGTATTTATGCCTACCGCGCGGGTTTTATCCGTCGTTATGTGCAATGGGAGCCAAGCCCGTTAGAGCAAATTGAAATGCTGGAACAATTGCGGGTACTTTGGTACGGCGAGAAGATCCATGTTGGTATTGCACTAAAAGCGCCGGGAGCGGGGGTTGATACGCCAGAAGATTTAGCTGCGGTCAGGAAAGTTTTTGCTGAAATCTAATGACTTATTTGAGCTCATTTTTGGGTTAACGAAAGCGCGTCATGTTATTACTATTTGCGCCTTCGTTTCTCCATGTTATTTCAAGGCGTGGTTTGCGGATCATTTACCGGTTGAGCATGTTCTGATGTTTGTGGGTGCTCTGAACTTTTCGATGGTTTAATACGTTGCCAGATAGTACCTAAAGTTTCATACCATACTCGTTCCGAATGAGACAGAAAGTAAGCGGATGGCAGGTATTTTTCCCAGGGATGTAAAGAGGACGTGATCGCCAATTGATTTGCCGGGCCGGGAATAGGGTTCAATCCACGTTGTTTAAAGAAAGTTATTGCCCGCTGCATATGATTGGCGGAAGTGACCAAAATAAAAGAGCGCTTGCCAATCAATTTTTCAACTTCATGTGCTTCTTGTTCTGTATCCATGGGTTTTGTCAGTGCGATAGTATCTTCTGCGGGCACTCCCAGAGATTGTGCTACTATAGCGGCGACTTCCGCGTTGCTTTTAGTATTCACTCCCTGACCACCGGTAAAGACCATTTTAGCGCCGGGGTTGAGGCGATATAAACGGATGCCTTCTGTTACCCGCGGCAAACTGTTGTTGAACAGGTTTGAACTGGGTGCCCAATTTGGGTTATAAGTGAAGCCACCACCAAGAACGACGATATAATCAACCGGTGGATTGATATTACCGGGATCAGGTTGGTAGGCTTTAGCGTAAACCGATTCCAATGGTAACAGTAGTTTATCGGCAATGGGGTGCAGACTGAGCAGAAGCAGAGCAAGCCAACTGAACGTCAGAACCGTTTTCCCTGTTTTTTGCCAACGGGTAAACCACAACAGGAATAAGGCAGCAAGTGAAATCAGTAATATTAATGGCAGAGGCATTACCATTGCACCAAGGTACTTTTTAAATAAAAATAGCATTTATTTGCCTTAATTTGATTGAATTATAGCCATATGGCCCACGATTTGTAGTCAAAAGTGGTTATGTCAATGAATGCTGTGCCAAAATAGCAGCTGGCATAATGAAATCTCAACAGATAAATCAGATCTATTCCATTAGTGAGGCAGTTTTTCATGCGGGATCGCAATTTCGATGATATTGCAGACAAATTCTCTCGTAATATTTACGGCACAACCAAAGGTAAAATCAGGCAAGCCGTTGTCTGGCAGGATATCAGCGAATTACTGGCTCAATTACCACGACGTCCACTACGTATTTTAGATGCGGGTGGCGGTGAAGGGAATATGGCATGTCAATTAGCTGAACTGGGTCATCAGGTGATACTTTGCGATTTATCAGAAGAAATGATCCAACGGGCAAAGCTGACCGCCAAAGAAAAAGGTGTCAGTCAAAATATGCAATTTATACCAAGCCCGGTACAGGAAATTAACCAATATATAGAACAGCCGGTAGATCTGGTATTGTTTCATGCAGTACTGGAATGGATTACCGATCAGAAATATGCAATAGAAGTATTAACGAATATCATTAATCCTGGCGGTGCTCTGTCTTTAATGTTTTACAATGCCAATGGTTTGGTCATGCGTAATGCTATTTTAGGTAATTTTCATTTGGCGACACCCAATATGCCGCGTCGCAGAAAACGTTCACTGTCTCCTCAGAATCCGTTGGTGCCTGAACAGGTATATCAATGGCTTGATGAATTAAATATGGTGATTACCGGTAAAACCGGTGTACGTGTTTTTCACGACTATTTGCAAAGTCGCCAATTACAGAGCGAAAACTTTCCGGCGTTGCTGGAATTAGAGCAGCGTTATTGCCGACAGGAGCCTTATATCAGTTTGGGGCGTTACATTCATGTAATGGCACGCAAGCCAGCGTTAAAGGATGTATTATGAGTGAATATTCCCAGACTATCCCGGAACTGGTGTCTTGGGCCAGGAAAAATGATTTTTCCATCTCCTTGCCGGTGGAAAGGCTGGCTTTTCTGATGGCTATCTCGGTATTAAACAGCGAGCGTCTTGATGGTGAGATGAGCGAAGGGGAGCTGATTGATGCTTTTCGTGAAGTTTGCAAAGGATTCGAACAAACTGCGGAATCCGTCGCGGCACGGGCTAACAATGCCATCAATGACATGGTGCGCCAGAAACTGCTTAACCGTTTTACCAGTGAGCTGGCTGATGGCAACGCAATCTATCGCTTAACACCGCTTGGCATCAGTATCAGTGACTACTACATTCGCCAGCGGGAATTTTCTACCTTACGCCTCTCTATGCAGCTTTCGATTGTGGCGAATGAGCTGCACCGGGCAGCAGAGGCGGCGGAAGAAGGGGGCGATGAATTTCATTGGCATCGCAACGTCTTTGCGCCGCTGAAATATTCTGTCGCGGAAATCTTCGATAGCATTGATATGTCCCAACGCTTGATGGACGAACAGCAAAACTTCGTTAAAGAAGATATCGCGGCGTTGCTGAATCAAGACTGGCAAGCCGCGATTGCCAACTGTGAACAGCTGTTATCAGAAACATCAGGGACATTGCGGGAGCTGCAAGACACACTGGAAGCGGCCGGAGATAAACTACAGGCCAATTTGCTGCGTATTCAGGATGCGAATATGGGCAGTGGCGGATCAGAGCTGGTTGATAAACTGGTATTTGATCTGCAAAGCAAACTGGACCGTATTATCAGTTGGGGTCAGCAGGCGATTGACTTATGGATTGGCTACGACCGCCACGTTCACAAATTTATCCGTACTGCGATTGATATGGATAAAAACCGTATTTTCTCTCAGCGCTTACGTCAATCAGTGCAACACTATTTTGATAACCCGTGGACCCTCACCGTTGCCAACGCAGAGCGTTTACTGGATATGCGTGATCAAGAACTGGCGTTACGTAATGAAGAAGTGACCGGCGAACTGCCGTCAGAACTGGAATATGAAGAATTCAGTGAAATAAACGAGCAACTGGCAGCGATGATTGAAAAAGCCCTGTTGGTATATCAGCAGGAACAACGCCCACTGGATTTGGGGGCGGTGCTAAGAGACTACCTTGCTCAACATCCGCTTCCCCGTCACTTTGATGTGGCGCGTATTTTGGTGGATCAGGCTGTGCGGTTGGGTATTGCAGAAGCGGATTTCTCTGGGTTGCCAGCGGAATGGTTAGCGATTAATGATTACGGAGCCAAGGTACAGGCACATGTCATCGACACATATTGAACAATTTATGCCGATTAAACTGGCACAGGCGTTAGCCAATTCACTTTTCCCGGAACTGGACAGCCAGCTTCGCGCGGGCCGTCATATCGGGATAGATGATCTTGATAATCATGCTTTTCTGATGGATTTTCAGGAGCAATTGGAAGAATTTTACGCCCGCTATAATGTGGAGTTGATCCGTGCACCGGAAGGCTTCTTCTATCTGCGGCCTCGTTCAACCACATTGATCCCGCGTTCGGTATTATCAGAGCTGGATATGATGGTAGGTAAAATCCTCTGTTATCTCTATCTTAGCCCGGAACGGCTGGCTAATCAGGGGATTTTTACCTCTCAGGAACTGTATGAAGAACTGCTCTCACTGGCTGATGAGGGCAAACTGATGAAGTTTGTCAACCAGCGTTCTTCTGGTTCGGATCTGGATAAACAGAAATTACAAGAAAAAATGCGCACGACGCTGAATCGTCTGCGCCGCTTGGGCATGGTCTATTTTCTGCCGAATGACAACAACAAATTTACCATCACCGAGGCGGTATTCCGTTTTGGTGCTGATGTACGCAGTGGCGACGATCCTCGTGAAGTACAACTGAGGATGATCCGTGATGGTGAGGCAATGCCGGTTGAAGGCAGCTTGTCGCTTGATGACAGTGAAAATGATGAAACACCGGATAACTCAGCAGAGGGTGCGGGAGATGAACAACCATGATTGAACGCGGTAAATTTTGTTCGCTGACGCTGGTTAACTGGAATGGTTTTTTTGCCAGAACTTTTGATCTTGATGAACTGGTGACCACCTTATCAGGCGGCAATGGCGCGGGTAAATCCACCACTATGGCGGCATTTGTCACAGCGCTTATTCCTGATTTGACGCTGCTCCATTTCCGTAACACCACCGAAGCCGGTGCCACTTCCGGTTCCCGTGATAAAGGATTACACGGTAAATTACGCGCGGGAGTCTGTTACTCAACCTTGGATGTAATTAACTCTCGTCATCAGCGGGTGGTGGCTGGGGTGAGATTGCAACAAGTGGCGGGCCGTGACCGAAAAGTTGATATCAAACCCTTTATGATCCAAGGGCTGCCGACGGCTATCCAGCCGACTCAATTACTGACTGAAAATGTGGGTGAAAGACAGGCGCGTGTATTGCCGCTGAATGAACTGAAAGATCGCCTTGATGAAATGGAAGGCGTGCAGTTCAAACAATTTAACTCCATCACGGATTATCATGCGCAGATGTTCGATTTGGGCGTGATCCCCAAACGCCTGCGTTCAGCCGGTGATCGCAGTAAATTCTATCGCTTGATCGAAGCTTCCCTGTACGGTGGTATCTCCAGTGCGATTACCCGCTCCCTGCGCGATTACCTGTTGCCGGAAAACAGCGGTGTCCGCAAGGCATTTCAGGATATGGAAGCTGCATTGCGTGAAAACCGGATAACGCTGGAAGCCATTCGGGTAACCCAATCTGACCGCGATCTGTTCAAACATTTGATCACCGAAGCAACTTCTTACGTTTCTGCCGACTATATGCGTCATGCCAATGAGCGCCGTACTCATCTGGATGAAGCGTTAGCATTGCGTAGTGAACTGTTTGGCAGCTGTAAACAACTGGCAACTGAGCGGTATCGCCATGTTGAAATGGCCCGTGAGCTGGCTGAACAGAGTGGCGCCTCTTCCGATTTGGAGGCGGATCATCAGGCGGCCAGTGACCACTTGAACCTGGTGCAGACCGCTATGCGCCAGCAGGAAAAAATCGACCGTTATCAGGTAGATCTGGAAGAGCTGTCTTACCGTTTGGAGGAACAAACAGACGTTGTCGGAGAAGCAGGAGAGCTTCAGGCTGAATATGAAGCCAGAGCGGAGGCGACGGAACAGGAAGTGGATGAACTGAAAAGCCAGTTGGCGGATTACCAGCAGGCACTGGATGTTCAACAAACCCGGGCTATTCAGTATCAACAGGCATTACAAGCGCTGGAACGCGCCCGTGAGCTTTGCCGGCTACCGGATCTTTCCGTTGATAACGCAGAAGCGTGGCTGGAAACCTTTCAGGCTAAAGAGCAGCAGGCGACAGAATCCCTGTTGGCGCTGGAGCAGAAATTAAGTGTTGCGGACGCGGCGCATCATCAGTTCGAACAGGCATATCAACTGGTTAAAAATATCGTTGGCGAAACCAGCCGCAGTGAAGCATGGCAGAGTGCCCGCGAATTGCTGCGTGACTGGCCGTCACAGCGACACCTGGCGGATCGGGTGCAGCCATTGCGGATGCGGTTGTCTGAACTGGAACAGCGGCTGAACAACCAGCAGAACGCAGAGCGTTTATTGGGCGAATTTTGTCAGCGCCAGGGGCGTCAGTATCAGGCTGAAGATCTGGAAGCGTTGCAAAATGAACTTGAAGCCCGGCAAGAAGCGTTGAGCCTGAGAGTCAATGAAAGCGGTGAACGCCGCATGGAGATGCGTCAGGAACTTGAACAACTGAAACAAAAAATTCAGTCACTGACGGCCCGCGCACCGATCTGGCTGGCGGCGCAGGATACCCTGAACCAACTGTGTGAACAGAGTGGTGAAACGTTGGCAAGCAGCAATGACGTGACGGAATATATGCAGCAGCTGCTTGAGCGTGAGCGTGAAGCCACGGTAGAGCGTGATGAAGTTGCGGCACAAAAACGTGAGCTGGAAAAACAGATTGAGCGCCTCAGCCAACCAAGCGGCGCGGAAGACAGCCGGATGATTGCGTTGGCAGAACGTTTCGGCGGGGTTTTGCTGTCAGAAATTTATGACGATATCACCATTGATGATGCGCCGTATTTCTCGGCCCTGTATGGACCGGCGCGTCACGGCATTGTGGTGCCGGATCTTTCTCTGGTCCGTCCGCATCTTGAAACGCTGGAAGATTGTCCGGAAGATCTCTACTTAATTGAAGGGGATCCACAATCCTTTGATGACAGCGTATTTAATGCCGAAGAGCAGACCAATGCAGTGCTGGTTAAATCGTCTGACCGCCAATGGCGTTACTCCCGTTACCCTGAATTGCCGCTGTTTGGTCGTGCTGCCAGAGAAAACCGTTTAGAAGCCTTGAATCTGGAGCGTGATGCCTTGGCAGAGCGTTATGCCACGCTCTCGTTTGATGTACAGAAAATACAGCGTGCTCATCAGGCGTACAGTCAGTTTGTTGGTAAACATCTGTCTGTTGCATTTGATACCGATCCGGAAGCCGAAATCCGTGAACGGAGACAGCGTCACACGGAACTGGAACGTGAAGTGTCCCGGTTTGAAGATCAGACTCAACAGCAGCGCCAGCAGTATGCACAGGCGAAAGAAAGCCTGACGACATTAAACCGTCTGATCCCTCAAATCAGTCTGTTATTGGATGAAACTTTAATTGATCGCGTAGAAGAAGTGCGCGAAGAGCTGGACGAAGCGCAGGAAGCGGCGCGTTTCCTGCAACAACATGGTTCGGCGCTGACGAAACTGGAACCTATGGTTGCGGTTCTGCAAAGCGATCCACAGCAACATGAACAGTTACAGCAGGATTATGAAACCGCCAAACACAGTCAGCATCAGGCTAAACAACAGGCTTTCGCGCTGGTGGAAGTTGTACAGCGGCGTGCGCATTTCAGCTACAGTGATTCTGCGGGTATGCTCAGTGAAAATGCGGATCTGAATGACAAACTGCGTCGGCGTCTGGAACATGCGGAATCGGATCGCAGCCGTGCCCGTGAACAACTTCGTCAACAGCAAGCGCAGTATTCCCAATTTAATCAGGTGCTGGCATCCCTGAAAAGCTCTTACGAAACCAAGCAGGATATGCTGAAAGAGTTGCAACAGGAGATGAAAGATATCGGTGTTCAGGCGGATGCGAATGCTGAAATTCGTGCCCGCGAGCGTCGTGATCGACTGCATGAAGCACTCAGCGTTAACCGTTCCAGAGTCAATCAGCTTGAGAAGCAGATCGCCTTCTGTGAAGCGGAAATGGAAAGCGTGCAGAAAAAACTGCGTAAACTGGAACGCGATTATCATCAGATCCGTGAACAAGTGGTTTCGGCTAAAGCGGGTTGGTGCGCGGTAATGCGCATGGTGAAAGACAATGGTGTTGAGCGTCGTTTGCATCGTCGTGAGTTGGCTTATATGGAGGGTGGTGCGTTACGTTCCATGTCGGATAAAGCGTTGGGTGCGTTGCGTCTGGCGGTGGCTGATAACGAACATCTGCGTGATGCGCTGCGTTTGTCGGAAGATCCCAAACGGCCTGAACGCAAAGTACAGTTCTTTATTGCTGTTTATCAGCATCTGCGTGAACGCATTCGTCAGGATATTATCCGTACTGACGATCCGGTTGACGCGATTGAACAGATGGAAATTGAGCTGGCCCGTCTGACGGAAGAGCTGACGGCCCGTGAACAGAAATTAGCGATTAGCTCGAAGAGTGTAGCGAATATTATCCGCAAAACCATTCAGCGTGAGCAGAACCGAATCCGCATGCTGAACCAAGGGCTGCAAGCTGTTTCCTTCGGACAAGTCCGTGGTGTGCGGTTAAATGTGAATGTGCGTGAAAGCCATGCAATATTGCTGGATGTACTTTCTGAACAGCAGGAACAACATCAGGACCTGTTTAATAGCCAGCGATTGACCTTCTCTGAGGCAATGGCAAAACTTTATCAACGCCTGAATCCGCAGGTGGATATGGGGCAGCGCTTGCCGCAAACCATCGGCGAAGAGTTGTTGGATTACCGTAACTACTTGGAACTGGATGTTGAAGTTAACCGTGGATCGGATGGCTGGCTGAAAGCAGAGAGTGGGGCGCTGTCTACCGGTGAAGCGATCGGTACCGGCATGTCGATATTGGTGATGGTGGTACAGAGTTGGGAAGAAGAGTCCCGCCGTCTGCGTGGTAAAGATATCTCACCTTGTCGGTTGCTATTCCTCGATGAAGCGGCGCGTCTGGATGCTAAATCCATTGCCACTCTATTTGAACTATGCGAACGCCTGCAAATGCAGTTAATTATCGCTGCCCCGGAAAATATCAGCCCTGAAAAAGGGACCACCTATAAATTGGTGCGTAAGGTGTTTAAAAATCACGAGCATGTGCACGTGGTTGGGCTGAGAGGATTTGGGCAGGATGCCCCGGTAACTCAATTAATTTCAGATGCTACTGCTTAATTAAATGGATGGCTTGCGATAGTCATAAAAATAAAGAGAGTATGCCACGGATGGCGCATAGATATTTATTCTGAGATTGTATCGTTATTAGATTCGGTATTATTAACACGAGAAAAGGATATATTATGCGGAGGACAACATATAGTGTTGCAAAGGCAAATCTTGCTTCTATTATGGATCAAGCTGTTCAGGATTGTGTACCAATATTGATCACCAGACAAAATGGTGGAGATTGTGTCATTATTTCGAGTGCGGAATATGCAAGCCTTGAAGAGACCGCCTATCTGCTACGTTCACCGGCTAACGCTAAGCATTTGCTCAAATCATTAGAGCAGGTGAGTAATGGAAATTCACAAGAAAGACAGTTAGATGTATAAGATCTTTACTGATGAACTCTGGCAAGATTATCTTTACTGGCAACAAAATGATAAGAGGCTCGTTAAGCGGATTAATGAGCTTCTTAAAGATATAGAAAGTACGCCATTTCGGGGTTTTGGTAAACCTGAGCCATTGAAACATAATCTCACGGGCTATTGGTCACGTTGTATTACTGATGAGCATAGGTTGATCTATAAAGTGGAAGATGAGCGGACGATCATTCTTTCTTGTCGGTATCATTATTAATGGGATAGGACCTTATATTTTTCGTCTGAAATTATTTGTAAATTTTTAGCAAGGAATCATAAACAGGATCTTTAGCAGCAACCTGTTATTTTAGATAGAAAAAAGGCTTTATTTATGATCTGATAATTGTCGCCAAACAAAATACCGAGAGTAGAGAATAAAGCCGATGACAATTATCTCCACAAAACCTCAGTTAATACAATTCTTCAGCGACACTTTTCTTGAAAAACCCGCCCGTAGCTGTGGCTTTATGGAGCGACTCAGAAATATTGGGCCACCGTCTCTGGTTCTCAGTCTGATAGCCGCGTTGAGCAAAGGAAGCTGCACAGTCGCTTCAGCCCATTGAAGGTAGCAGTTGAATGCCATAATAAACGGCGCTCGTAATATTTTAGCGGCAGGACATGCTGTGCTTATCTGTGGAGAAGGAACGGTACAGTCAAGCCGTCCGGTGAAGCAGGAACCTACCGAAATGATTCAGACTCCGGTCTGAACATAGTAAGGATCCTCGCCCTCCTTTGGGGGGCGAGGATGTCAAAGTGGAGTTCTGTTTCATCACGAAGGGCGAAGGTGGATTACAGGTAAGCTCAGTATGAAAAATAGAGCTTACAGTAATCCAATAATCGTTTATGACTTAATAACTTGATCTTCAATATTAAATTTGAATAATGTATCCTCATTTAAAGTTCTTGCTAGTAGCATTTTAACAATAGGCAAAAATTTACCTGTTGCGTTTTTATAATCACGCTGATCTTTTTGTGCATCAGCTAAACCTGAATTTTCTGAATAAAAAAGGGCTTCAATAGGTAATTTATCAGGATCATTTTCTTTCCAGGTTGAAATTCTGATTTCATTCTGTTTTGGTGGAGTATTAGGAGTACGTGGAAGTTTTTTGATACTTTCTAACATTTGATAGAAAGCTATAGCTGGATTATTTACATCTTTAGTAACATTAAATCCACATTGAAAAAGATCTTGAGAGTTTACTTTCCTATAATTTTTTATCCAATCATCGGAATTCATCACATTTTGTTCTTGGCAAGATTTACCTTTACCTTTCGCCTTAGTAATATTTTCACCACAACCTTGATTCGCTCTCTCATCTGTATAGCCATCAATAGGAAATGCACACAATACAGAAAAATCGACTCTATTTTTAGGTGCTATATGTTTGGGGAAAACAATAAATCCATTTTTATATCCATAAGCTAAGCGTTTAAACTTAGCGTCTTTCCTTAAATAGGAAAAAGAAACACCACCACTTTTTATGGATGATGGGCTAGGTTGCCAAAATTTATAATCATTTGAATGTATAGTGCCACGCAATATAACTCCAGAGCAAAGGAAAGCAGGTGATTGAGTATCACCACAATCTTTAACGGTATTATTATATTGTTGGGTTAATGTATTAGCAATATCATTTTGTACATCGGTTTCATTTCCCGTTTGCGTGAAAGCAAAAGTATTTGCTGAAAAAAAGGCAATACTAAGGAGCAAACCTACGATAGGCTTTTTCATAAAATCCTCACTTAATTTAAATTAAAGTATTCTAATTGAAATTAAATTGTTTCTTATTCACTTCCGGGTAGAGTTTTTCATTATTTTTTTTATATCACAACTATCAGATTTGATAGTAAAACAAGGCTTCATAATTCTATTTGGCCATTTTCAATGGCCTTTATTATGGCTGCACCTCTAGAGTTAACATTAAATTTTTCTCTAATTCTTTTAAAATGAAAGTTAATATTTGCTTCTGAGCAATTCAGTATGCGTGATATTTCCCATGTTGTTTTTCCAATTAAATACCAAGAGCAAACTTCTTTTTCTCTTTCACTTAATTTAATATTGTTTTTTTTGTTTTTTAAAATAATTAAATAATGTAGTATTATATCTCTTAATGCCATTAATTGATTGAAATTTCTATTTATTGTCCTTATATAACCCTCTTCTTTGCAACAAAAAGATAAAGTTAAAATGCCAAACTCATGATTAATACCATGCATAGGAAAAGATATGCCATGGTTTATTCCATAATCTTTAATTTTATGGAAAAAAAGTGATTTTTTTTCTAGTTTGTTGCAATCCCATATGAAAGGGATAGTGTTTTTTATGCAATATTCAAAAACGGGATTGTTATTGATATATTTTTCTTTTTGATATTTTAAGGCTAATTGATCATTATTGGTAATGAAGTTTCCCTCTTTAATATTATTTTTAGTTGAAGAGTAAAAGAGAGAGTACCATTCTATATCAGTAATAGATTGAATGGTTTTAATAACAAAATGAAGATCATTAAACTCCTCAACAACACAATCCGAATAAAATTCATATAAATTAATCATAATTTAACCTGGGTATTGTTAAATATCTCAAAACATTAATATTAAGCCTAGTCCAATAATTGATTAGAACAACTATCAAAT